>JANLXD010000415.1:0-2680 GCA_031364935.1 Candidatus Eiseniibacteriota bacterium | reverse complement strand
AGCGCTACGCGTTTTTGGCGCGCGGGGAGGCAACGCTCCGGGGTCCTGTCCTCGACTCCGATCTGCTGACGCAGATCGAAGCCTGCGGAGGTCCCCCTGCGCGTTCCTCCCCGCGCGTCCAACAGACGCATCCCTACCAGGCTCCCCGCACCACCTATCCCCACGCACCACCTATCCCCACGCACCATTCCTGCTTTGGTTGGACGAATTCAACGCTGAGCTGATAACCACCCACGAAAGTGAGGGGTGGATGAGAGGTAGTGCCCCGGATGTGCGTAGAGGGAGCGAAAATATCAATCCGTCAGGCGATTTGAGCCGAGCGAGCGAGGGCGACCTCGCCAGACGGATTGATTTTTTCGCTCCCGCTTTGTGCGTAGCGCTCGGCTGCTATCCACTTTCCACGACGTCCAGGGCCTTTTCCTGTTGACCGACGCCCCCCAAGATTCCTAGGCTCCGCGCGTGGATCGCGCCATGCCCCTTCCCAACGATGCAGCGCTCTCCGGCGCCGAGCCGGTGCGCGCGGAAAGCCTCACGGTCGCCGAGCATCTCGCGCGCGGCGCCGCGGACCCGGAGCACGCGCTCCAGGCGGCACGCATCTTCTCGCTCGAGGGGCAGCGCGAGCGCGCCATCGATATCCTTCGCCAGGCCATCCTCACCCATTCGAAGCACGTCGGGCTCCTGGGCACGCTCGGAGATCTCCTCTCCCGCGGCGGCTCGTTCGAGGAGGCGGACCTGGTCTTCCGCCAGGCTCTGGAGTACGGCCCCGCCGATCCGGAGACGTGGTACCGAAAGGGACTTCACGCGGCGCGGCAGGGGAAATGGGACGCCGCGCGCGGCGCCTACGAGGAGACGGTCCGCCTCGACGGGGCGCACGTGCGCGCGTGGGTGAATCTAGGCTTGGTGCGCGCCGACCTTGGCGATCGCCGCGGCGCGGTCGTCGCCCTGGAGCGCGCGGTGCAGGCGGATGCCTCCTGCGCCGAGGCCCATTCCAATCTGGGCGTCCTCTATCACGAGGGGGGGATGCGCGCCGAGGCGGTGGCTTCCTTCCGGCGAGCGGTGGCGCTCGCGCCCGATTCGAGCGAAGCGCACTTCAACCTCGGGTGGGCGCTTCTCGCCGATCAGGAGCTGGAGCAGGCCGAGGGCGTGCTCGAGTCTTCGGTCCGCCTCGATCCCACCAACGTGGAGAGCCTGTACGCGCTCGCGCTCCTCTACATTCGCGTTGGAAAGTACGCGCGCGCGGTCGCGTCGCTCCGGCAGGCGGTGGAGCAGCACCCCGACGACTCGCGCCTTCACTACCAGCTGGGCGTGGCGTACAACCGGCAGGACGCGGTCGACCAGGCGATCCTCTCCCTCGAGACCGCGGCGCGACTCTCCCCCGACGATCCGCGCCCGCATCACCTGCTCGGCGTCGCGTACGACAAGAAGGAACTTCCCGTCCTGGCGCGCGAGGCCTATCGGCGCGCCGCCGCGCTGAACGGCTGACAGTGCCCGCCGGGACCGGGCGCGCGTTCGAAGCCGCCCGGCGCGAGCGCCGCGGCGCCTTCATCCCGTATCTCACCTCGGGATTTCCGAGCGCCGAGGAGTCGGACCGGCTCGCGCTGGCGCTCCTGGACGAGGGCGCCGACATCCTCGAGCTGGGAGTGCCATTCTCCGATCCCGTGGCGGACGGACCCGTGATCCAGCGGACCACGCAGATCGCGCTCTCCTCGGGAGCGACCCTGGCCGGGACCCTGCGCCAGGCGGCGGCCCTCCGCGCCCAGCGGGACACGCCGCTCGTCCTCATGTCGTACCTGAATCCGATCCTCCGCTACGGCGTGGCGCGCTTCGCGGCCGCGGCGCGGGCGTCCGGCGTGGACGGAGTCATCCTGGTGGACCTTCCGCCCGAAGAGGATCCGGAAACGTGGCGGACGATCGGCGAGGCCGGGCTCGACACGATCACGCTCGCCACGCCGACCTCAACGGAAGCGCGGCTTCCGGGGATCGCGGCGCGCGCCCGCGGATACCTCTACGTCGTGGCGCGCCTGGGAGTGACCGGATCTGGACGTGCGGACCCGGCGGTGCTCGATCTCCTCGGCCGTTGCCGGAAGCTGTCGCCGCTGCCGCGCGCGCTGGGGTTTGGGATGGGGTTGGGGAGCGACCTCTCGCGCTACCGGGGCGTGGCGGAGGGGGTGATCGTGGGATCCGAGCTTCTGGCGCCGCTACTCGATCTGCCCGACGCGCCCGCGCGCGAGCGGTCGATTCGCGAGTTCGCGCGGGCGTTCATGAAAAAGCTCGGGGATTTAGCTCCCGCCTAGCGGCGACGTTCGCGGCGCCGCCCGGCGCCCGCCTGGCTGCGCTGCCCGCCTACGGCAAATTCGACAGCACCCAGATCGAGCGCAAATAGCCCCGCCCGTCCGACGAGATCGCGATGCGCGCTCCGTCGGGCGACCACGCCGGCGTCGCGATGCTGGCACCCGGCGGTCCGTAGGTCACGATCTGGAGCGAGGTTCCCTCTCCCGCGGGGGACACAGTCCAGAGCCCACTCCTGCCTCCGCGATCGCTCACGAACAGGATGCGCGCTCCATCCGGGCTCACGCGCGGAGAATCGTCGTGGTAGGGACCGGTCGTGAGCTGCCTCGGAAGCGTGTCGGTCATCGACACCGCCCAGATGTGCCGGGAGCCGCCCGCGCTGTCGGCGCTG
>JANLXD010000376.1:0-4079 GCA_031364935.1 Candidatus Eiseniibacteriota bacterium | reverse complement strand
TGGCGGGCGCGGCTTCGAGCGCCCGCACATCGCGGAGAGAGTGGTCGCCGGTCAGCCTGCGGAGAATGGAATCCATCCGGCTCACGGTCTCGTCCCACGACGTTCGCTCGAGCACGTCTTCCGCGCGCCGGCGCCGCGCCGAACGCTCGCGCTCCGGCTCGTGGAGCGCCCGCTCGCAGGCTTCGAGGAAACCGTCGGGGCCATCCCCCAGGTGGACGATCTCGCCATAGGGGCCCGCGACGTCAGGAATCGACGTGCTGACGATGGGACGGTCAGCCGCCATGTACTCGAGCACCTTGGTCGGACTGATCATCCGCGTCGCGTCGTTCACTAGGAAAGGCATGAGGCAGGCGTCCCACCCCGCGAGATAGCTGGGGAGGTCGTCGTAGGGCTGCTGTCCCATGTACCGGAGATTGGAGCCCCACGGGAGGGAGGAGCGCTCGATCTTGGCGACCGGCCCGACGAGAACGATCTGCCACTTGGGACGGACCCTCGCGAGATGCCGGATGATGTCCAGGTCCATCCGCTCGTCGATCACGCCGAAGTAACCCAGGCGCGGCCGTAGCAGCCTCTCCTGCTCTCGGGAATCGGGAATGGAGTTGGCTGAAGCGAAATGATCGACGTCGACGCTGCTCGGGAAGCAGTGCACGTACGGGTGCAGGGACCGCTTCGCCCGGAACAGGCTGGGGCCGCCCGTGAACACGGCGTCAGCGCATCCGAACAGGTCCTGCTCCAGCTCCGCCAGCTCCGGCGGCGCGTCGGGAAACTGCGACAGCTCGTCGATGCAGTCGTAGACGATCGCGCGCGGATTCAACGACCGCGCGAGAGAAACCGCCATGGGCGTGTACAGCCACGCGGCGTGCTGATCCCATCCCTCGCGACTCAGGAATCGCCGGAGGTGAGGCTCCAGAATGCGCTGCTGGCGCGGCCCGAACCCGGGCCCGCCGACGGGAAGCTGCGGCTGAATCACTCGGACATTGGGCGCGACGCGCGTGACTTCGAGTCCCGCGATCGCGGCGTTCATGACGGGCTCCTCGACGAAGAGGATCTCCCGGTGCTCGGCCAGTCGAGTCATGATGTGGTGCGGCCGCTGGACGACTGAGTTCCAGCGCAGGTGCGAGAACGTGACGACGGGCATGTGTTGCATGAGAAAGGATCTCCGGCGATTCGAGGGCGGTCGATGATGCGGAGCCGGCCGCAGATGAAAGCGACAGGCAGCAGCTTCCATGCCACGGATTCGCGCCATGTTTTCGCTCCATGCCCCGGCAAGTCATCCCGAACCCTCCCCCGAGCGCATCCCCCAGCGGCCTCGTAGAGAAGCGCTTACAAAGGTCTTGGCGGCTTTACACCGAATGCGCGCGGCCTCATTCTCACTTGGATGAGACCCGGCGTTCTCCTCGCGCTTCTCGCATGCATCGAGGTGACGGTGTCGGCGGGGTGCGCCGCGCGCAGCACTCCCGCCCACGCCGATCCCCTCGCGACCGACTCGATCCGGGCGCACCCCGTAGGTCGCTTCGACTTCGAATCCCAGGCCGGGGACGATCCAACCCTGGTTCCGGAGGAGTTGAGCGGAATCGTGTGGCTGGGAGACGATCGATACCTCGCGGTCAGTGACGCGCACGCGGCGCTGCATCGGCTCACCATCCGGGTCGACCCGCGGACGGGAGCCGTGCTCTCGGCGGAGACCAGCGACGCCGTCCCCCTGCGGGACGAATCGGGCTCGCGGGTCCCGGAGCCCTCGATGGCCGAGGATCGCGAAGGGATCGCCCTGGATCCCGGGCGCGGCGAAGTCTGGATCGCCAACGAGCAGACGCTCGCGGACAAGAGCCTCCCGTCGATCGAGGGCTACCACCTCGCGGACGCGCTGCGAATCGGGCTGGTTCGGTGCGACTCGGACTCGGTGCTGGGAGTCTTCGCGCACACGCGTCCGAACCGGGACTTCGAATCACTGGCTCGTACGCCGGACGGCTCCGGCTACTGGACCGCGAACGAAGACGCGCTCGCGATCGACGGGGTCGCGACCAGCGGGTCGGCGAGCGGAGTCGTGCGGCTGCAGCGGCTGGACTCCGAGATGCGTCCCGGCGCCCAGTTCGCCTATCGCCTGGATCCGTGGGCCGCTTCGATACGGAGCCCGATGCTCCTCGCGGGCCGGGAGGTGAGCGGACTGAGCGAGCTGATCGCGCTCCCCGGGGGACGGCTCCTCGCGTTGGAGCGCGCGTTCAGCGGCGATGCCCGCGGGAATGCCAATCTCCGAAGCCGCCTCTATCTTGTCGATCCCGCCGGAGCCACGGACGTGTCGCGCGAGCCGCTCCGAAGCGGTCTGGCCGGGAAGATCTACGTGCCTGCGCGGAAAGCTCTCCTGTGGCAGGAGAACTGGGGACTCACGAATTCCAATTTCGAGGGAATGACCCTGGGCCCGACCCTCCCGGACGGAAGCCGTCTCCTCGTCCTGATCGCCGACAACAATGCCGGCACGAGCCAGGCTCTGTTCACGATTCGGCTAACCGGGTCGCTTTAGCGGCCCGGCTCTTGCACGGCATATCCTCCGCACCGCCTGAAGAACGGGCGGGAGACAGGAGGTCTCACGATGCAGGTGAAGGAGATCATGACCGCCGAGCCGGCCTGCTGCACGCCGGAGACGAGTCTGACGGATGTTGCCAAGATGATGGTGGAACAAGACTGCGGCGGGATCCCGGTAGTGGCCTCGATGCAGTCGCGCCGGCCGGTGGGTGTCATCACCGACCGCGACATCGCGATACGGGTCGTCGCCGCGGGGAAGGATCCGTCGCGCATGACGGCCCGCGAGTGCATGTCGTCACCGGTCGTCACCGTGACGCCCGAGATGGAAGTGGATAGCTGCTGCCAGGTGCTGGAGCAGCATCAAGTGCGGCGCGTCCCGGTCGTGGACGAGCGCGGCGAGGTTTGCGGCATGGTGGCGCAGGCGGACATCGCCACGTTCGCGCCGGAGCGCGAGACCGCCGAAGTCGTCCGGAGCATCTCCCAGCCAGCCGGCACCACGCAGCGACTACTGAGGCCCTAGAATCCGCTCCGCCAGCCTCCGGGCCTGTTCCCGGATCTCCGGCACCGCGGTCGTTTCCCATAGAACGCCGCGGAGCGGCGGGCCCAGCGTCGACAGGAAGCTCGAAGGACGCCCGCCGGCGCCGATCAGCGCTCCTTCACGAGTGGCGTCCAACCCGAGCCCCAGAGGCCCGGGACGCGCCATGCCGTCCTGGAAGAGCCGCTCGACGACCGGAATCCCCGCGGCCCGATAGTCCCCTTCGGGGCCCGTCGCGTTCAGGACGCGATCGACGCGGAGTTCCCGGAGCCGCTCCTCGCCTCGCGGCCGCACCCACGCGGTGAGTGCGGCTTCGGTCTCCGCGAAGCGATCCAGCCGGCCCGCGTGGATCCGGAGTTGCTCGGCCGCGAAGAGACGCTCCGCGTCCCGGAGATTGGCCGGGACCGCGCGATGGCGGTGGACTTCCCAGTAGGGGCGCGCGTGCCGCAGGAATCGCTTCCGCTCCCCTTCCGAAAATCCCATCCAGATTTCCTGGGCGCGCGGGCGAATGGCGTCGATCGCGGCGCGCCAAGCGCCGCCGTCCTCTCCCGACGCCAGGCGGAGCGCGCGCAACAGCTCCCGGACCGAATGGTGCTTCACGGGGCCTGACGGGGCCGGGCCGGCCGCCTGAGGCGCCGGCATCCCGTGCTCCCGGGGGAGAAGCCCGTGGCGCGATACGGCGTGGATCGCCCCGCGATGCCCGCGGCGGGCGAGCGCCACGACCAGATCGATCATCGTAAGGTTGGTGCCCACGATCAGCACGGCCGCTTCGGGGGAAAGGCCGCTCCATGCCTGCTCCGACCAGGGATCGCGCACGTAGCGGCGACTCTGGTAGAGCGGGAAGTAGTGGTCGGTGGGATTCCGGGGCGCCGGGTTGCCGAGGGCGAGGATGACGTGGTCCGCCGCGAGGTCCGGCCCTTCCGAGAGGACCACACGGTGGGCCTCCGCGGCGCCCGGCTCCACGGTCAGCGCTTCCGCCACCGCCACGTCGAGCCGGACACCGGCGGCCGCGTCCTCGGCCGCT
>JANLXD010000351.1:0-2442 GCA_031364935.1 Candidatus Eiseniibacteriota bacterium | reverse complement strand
GACCGCGCCGGCGTCCGCCCCATCCTGGGATCCAGGAGCGGGTTGCCCCCAACAAGCACACGCACCACCGACGCCGCCATGCTGGCGACCGCGACCGCCATGATCGCCTTCCACGTGGGCGCGCGGGCGACCCGCGACGCCTACTTCCTCACCAATTTTTCCTACACCACGCTGCCCGCAATGATGATGGCCACCTCCGTGTTGGGCGTGGCCCTCGCCTTCGCCTCCACGCGGGCCTTCACGCGGTGGGGTCCGGAGCGCGTCGTGCCGGCCGCGTTCGCCGCCAGCGCGGGCCTTCTCATCGTGGAGTGGGGTGTGTCGCTCGTGTCGCCCCGAGTCGCGGCGGTGCTCGTCTACCTGCACTACGGCTGCTTCGGCGCGCTCCTCGTCTCCAGCTTCTACTCGTACCTGAACGAGCGCTTCGACCCGCGCTCGGCGAAGCGGCAGCTCGCCCGGATCACCGCGGCCGGCACGGTCGGTGGGCTGATCGGCGGGCTCGCGGCAGCGCAGGTCAGCAACGTGCTCCCCGTGACCGCGATGTTTCCGGTGCTCGCCACGTTCCACGTCATCTGCGCGGCTGGGGTCCTGCGCCTCAACACCACACTCGAGGTCGTGAGCGCCCCCGAGCGGCCCCGCGAAGGCGCCACTTCCGCTCCACCAGCGTCCGGCGTTCGAGCGCTCCTCGCCACGCCGTACATCGGCGGGCTGATCGCGCTGGTGCTGCTGGTGACGATCAGCGAAGGGCTGATCGACCTGGTGTTCAAAGGACGCGCTACCGATGTGTTCGGGAAGGGGCCCCCGCTGCTCCGCTTCTTCGCCGCCTTCTACACCGGCATGGCGCTCCTCACCGTGATCGTCCAGGCCACGCTCAGCCGGTTCGCGCTGGAGAAGCTGGGGCCGGCGAGGGCCGCCGCCGTCCTCCCCGCGAGCATGGCCGCGACCGCGGCCGGCGCCATCGTGATCCCGGGGCTCACCAGCGTCGTGGTCGCTCGCGGGACCGACTCCGTGCTCTCGAACTCGCTCTACCGCGGCGGGTACGAGGTGCTCTTCACGCCGGTGCCGGCGCGCGACAAGCGGACGATCAAGTCGGTGGTGGACGTAGGCGCGTCGCGATCCGGCGACCTTCTGGCCGCGGGGATCGCGCAGGGGATCGTCCTCTTCTCCATGCCGCTCCAGGGTACCGTGCTTCTCGCGATCGCGGTCGTCCTCTCCGCGGCCGGCGTCCTTGTCGCATGGCGGCTCCACGGCGGCTACGTGCTGGCGCTGGCCCGCGGCCTGGTTTCGCGCGCCGTGCACCTGGACCTCTCGGGCGTGAACGACTCGACCACGCGCAACATCCTGCTCCAGACCATGGGAGCCCACGTGCCGGCGCGCCGCGGACCCGACAGCCGGGCGGACGACGAGGACACCGCCGAAGAGGACGCCGCCGGGGAGCTGCTCCGGATCCGCGACCTCCTGAGCCGCGACCCGCGCCGCGCCCTCCGCGGCCTCAACGCGGGTCCGCTCACCGCGGACTTCGTGCCGCACGCGGTCCCTCTCCTCGCGTGGGATGAGGTGGTGCAGCCCGCGATCACGGCGCTGCGCGAGGCAGGCCCCCCAGCCGTCGAGCCCCTGACCGAGCGGCTTTTGAATCCCGACACCGACTTCGCGATCCGGCGGCGGATCCCGCTTGTGTTGGGCGCGATCCAGGATCGGCGCGCGGCGGACGGGCTCCTCCGCGGCCTGGCCGACAAACGCTTCGAAGTGCGCTACCGCTGCGGCCGCGGCCTCGCGCATCTGCTCGACCTGGACGCCATGCTCTGGGTGTCGCCCCAGGATGTCTTCGCGGCGGTGCTCCGCGAGATCCAATCGGCGGCCGGCGTCTGGGAGAGCCGGAGTCTCCTGGACCGGATGGACGACGAGGCGTGGTCGCCCGTGATGGACGAGGTGGTGCGTGACCGCGCGAACCGGAGCCTGGAGCACGTCTTCACGCTGCTCGCTTTGGTGCTGCCGCGGAAGCCGCTCCGGATCGCGTTTCAGGGGCTTCACACCGACGACCATCTGCTCCGCGCGACGGCGCTGGAGTATCTGGAATCGTCGCTGCCGCCCGCGATCCGCCGGCCGCTCTGGCCCTATCTGGAGGACAACCGGCCTCGCCGCGGAGAGCCCGCGCGCCCGACCGAGGAGGCGCTGGACGCGCTCCTCAAATCCAACGCGTCTATTTCTCTGAAGCTAGAGGAGCTTAGAGGGAAGGGCCGCGATCCGGGGCTACCGCCGGGGTGAGCGGCCGCTTGTCCGCGTGCACCTCCGCGAGCGGCGTCTTGGGCTTCAGCTCGGTGAAGGGCGCCTCGACGGGGAGGTGGGTCTGCCACCAATCCTCGGCGCGTTCGCGGGTCCACGGCACTCGGCAGACGATCTCCTGCAGGGCGCAGGAGAGCTGCGTGGTATCGGGCCGGTCGGCGG
>JANLXD010000320.1:0-2574 GCA_031364935.1 Candidatus Eiseniibacteriota bacterium | reverse complement strand
GCACGAGATCCTGGTCGAGGAGTCGGTGATCGGCTGGAAGGAGTACGAGCTGGAGGTGATGCGCGACCGCGCGGACAATTTCGTGGTCGTCTGCTCCATCGAGAATTTCGACCCGATGGGGATCCACACCGGCGACTCGGTCACCGTGGCGCCCGCGCAGACCCTGACCGACCGCGAGTACCAGACCATGCGCGACGCCGCGCGCGCGATCATCCGCGAGGTGGGGGTGGAGACCGGCGGCTCGAACATCCAGTTCGCCGTGGACCCCCAATCCGGGCGGCTCGTGGTGATCGAGATGAATCCCCGCGTGTCGCGCTCCTCGGCGCTCGCGAGCAAGGCGACCGGGTTTCCGATCGCGAAGATCGCGGCGCTGCTCGCGATCGGCTACCGCCTCGATGAGATCCAGAACGACATCACGCGCGTGACCCCCGCGTCCTTCGAGCCGGTTCTCGACTACGTGGTCGTGAAGATTCCGCGGTGGGCCTTCGAGAAGTTCCGGGACGCGAGCCCCCGGCTCGGCACGCAGATGAAGTCGGTGGGCGAGGTGATGGCGATCGGGCGCACGTTCAAGGAGGCGCTCCAGAAGGGGCTCCGAGGCCTGGAGACGGGGCAGGGGTTCGGCGGGCGCGAGCTGGACGACGCGCGGATCCGCGAAAAGCTCCTCACGCCCGATCCCGACCGGATCCTCTACGTGAAGCGCGCGCTCGAGCTCAAGTGGACGCACGCCGACGTCCACCGCATGACGGGGATCGACATGTGGTTCCTCGACCAGATCCAGCAGATCGCCGACATGAAGGAGCGGCTCACGGTGCCCGCGGACGCCGCCACCATGCTCGAGGCGAAGCGGATGGGATTCTCCGACGCGCGCCTCGCGGCCCTGTCGGGCTCGACCGAGTCGGAAGTCCGCGCGCGGCGCGAGAAGCAGGGGATCCGGCCCGTCTACAAGCGTGTGGACACCTGTGCCGCCGAGTTCGAGTCGCACACGCCCTACCTCTACTCGACCTACGAAGAGGAGTGCGAGGCCGCGCCGACGGATCGCCGCAAGATCATGATCCTGGGCTCCGGCCCCAACCGGATCGGCCAGGGGATCGAGTTCGACTACTGCTGCTGCCACGGCTCGTTCGCCTTCCGCGAGGAGGGATTTGAGACGATCATGGTCAACTGCAACCCCGAGACCGTCTCGACCGACTACGACACGTCGGACCGGCTCTACTTCGAGCCGCTCACGTTCGAGGACGTGATGAACATCGTCGAGCGCGAGCGCCCCGAGGGCGTGGTGATCCAGTTCGGCGGCCAGACCCCGCTGCGGCTGGCGCTTCCGCTCCACCGCGCGGGCGTCCCCATCCTGGGCACCAGCCCCGACGCGATCGACCTGGCCGAGGATCGGCGCCGCTTCAGCGTGCTCCTCGACGAGCTCCAGATTCCGCAGCCGGAGAGCGGCACCGCGACCTCGCTGGAGGAAGCGAAGGCGGTGGCGGCGCGCGTGGGCTACCCGGTGCTGGTGCGCCCCTCCTACGTCCTGGGCGGCCGGGCGATGGCGATCGTCTACGACGCCTCGCACCTGGAGGAGTACGTGCGCGAAGCGGTGCGCACCTCGCCCGAGCATCCCATCCTGATCGACCGCTTCCTGGAGCACGCGGTCGAGCTGGACGTGGACGCGGTGGCCGACGGCGAGCGGGTCGTGATCGGCGGCATCCTCCAGCACATCGAGGAGGCGGGAATCCACAGCGGCGATTCCTGCGCGGTCATCCCGACCTTCGGCGTGGCCGAGCGGCACCTGGCGGTGATCCGGGACGCCACGCGGCGGCTGGGGCTACGACTTGGCGTGCGCGGGCTCATGAACGTGCAGTTCGCGATCCAGAAGGACGTGGTCTACGTGCTCGAGGTGAACCCGCGCGCGTCCCGGACGGTGCCGTTCATCAGCAAGGCCACGGGCGTGCCGCTGGCCAAGGTGGCGGCGCGAGTGCTCGCGGGCCGCTCCCTCGCGGAGCAGGGGATCACCCGCGATCTCGAGGTGGACCGGTTCTTCATCAAGGCGCCCGTCTTTCCGTTCCTCAAATTTCCCGGCGCGGACATCCTGCTCGGCCCGGAGATGAAGTCGACCGGCGAGGTCATGGGCATCTCGGAACACTTCGGCACCGCCTTCGCCAAGGCGCTCGCGGCGGCCGGCTCGGAGATTCCCACGTCGGGAACCGCGTTCGTCAGCGTGAACGACCACGACAAGGAGGCCTTGCTCCCGATCGCAGGGGCGCTCCACGCCCTCGGCTTCTCGCTCCTCGCGACACGCGGCACGGCGGCCTTTCTCGAGGGGCGCGGCGTGCCGTGCGAGATGATCTACAAGGTGAACGAGGGGCGGCCGCACGTGGTGGACCGGATCAAGAGCCGGGGGATCGATTTGGTGATCAACACGCCCCTGGGCGAGGCGTCCTTCTACGACGACGGGGCGATCCGGAAGAACGCGATTCTCTACGGGGTGCTCTGCCTCACCACGATCACGGCCGCCGCCGCCACGGTGGAGGCGATCCGCTCGCTAAGGTCACGGGAGAAGATCGAGGTGATCAGCCTGCAGGAGAT
>JANLXD010000308.1:0-11213 GCA_031364935.1 Candidatus Eiseniibacteriota bacterium | reverse complement strand
AAGCGCCGGGCCTCGGCCTCCAGATAGGCGTCCGCTTCACGGAACAGGCGGCTCTCCCGCAGCAGGGCCTCGCGGACGGCCGGGTTGACGCGGTCGCGGAGCCTCGGGAGCACCTCGTGCCGCAGGAAATTTCGTGCCGCGCCCAGGCTCGCGTTCGACTCGTCCTCACGGTAGGTGATGCCGTGGCGTGCGAGATACGCGAGCACCTGTTCGCGCGTCACGTCGAGGAACGGGCGAATGAGGTGCGCGCCCTCGACTCGCGCGCGCGGGGCCATTCCGGCCAGGCCGCGGAGACCCGCGCCCCGCGCCATGCGGAAGAGCACGGTTTCGGCCTGGTCGTCGGCGGTGTGGGCCACCGCGACCAAGCGCGCCCCGGCGTCCTGGGCCACCTCGCGGAGCGCGGCGTAGCGGAGGCGACGGGCTTCCGCTTCGGGGGCTAGCGCGTCGGGCACGCCCGCGGTTCGCGTCGCGGAAGTGCCCGTCACCCGCAGAGCGCCCTCTGGCAATTTCACCTCGAAGTGCGGCAAACCCAGCCGCTCCGCTAGTCCCCGCACAGAGGCCGCGTCCTTGTCCGAGGCGGCACCCCGGAGTCCATGGTTCACATGCCCCACGGCGAGCGCTTCCGGTTGGCCGCTTCGAGCCCGCTCCGTCGCCAGAAAGTGAAGCAGCGCGACCGAATCGGGGCCTCCCGACACCGCCGCCAGCACCTTGGCGCCCGGCGGAATCAGCCGGTCCGCCTCGACACGGCGCGCGGCGATGCGCTCCAGCGTGGCGTCGCGGGGATTGAGCGGGGCGTGGTCCCGGGAGGTCGGTTTCATGGGCAAGATCCGCGGTCGGAGGGGAAAGCGCGCTGCGTAAACTGGTGGCGGCGCAGGGATTCGAACCCCGGACCAAGGGATTATGATTCCCCTGCTCTACCACTGAGCTACACCGCCACCTGAGCCCGAGAACACTATGCGGCGGTATAGGTTCTGTCAAGGAGACGGCCCCTCGCTTGAGGCTGACCGAAGCCCTGCCCATCGGATTCCTCCCAGGCGTCCCCCAAACACCGGGCCGATTGACACTTCCAGCCCAACCCCATAAACTGCGGCCACCACCACCATATGCCGGCTGGCCGGGATACCCCGCCCGCCACCCAGGGAGAATTCCAATCTTGATGTCACGGCGTGTCGTGGGAGGGTTTCTAACCCTCCTGGTCATGGCTCTACCTATCTCTGCCTCCGCCTCCGAGCTCGTCGGGTACGGAGGAATCAGCTTCCGCGGCGGCGTGATCAAGTTCATCCAGGATCGCATCACCGCGGAGGACGCGAAGCCGCGCTTCTCTGGCGACCTCGTCTTCTCCTACGTCTACAGCGACCACCTCATGCTGGACATGAACGTGGGCTACGCGTGGAACCGCCTCGACAAGAACGACGATCGCTTCTGGCTGGCGACCTCCGTCCCGCTGACTGCTGGGTTTCGCTACCTGATCCGCGACGGCAAGCCGATGCGCCCCTACATCGGCGCGGGCGGCGGGATGTACGTCTGGTCCATCCAGTCGAAGGACCTGGGCGCCGCCAAGGATCCGATCACCTTCGAGCGGCTCCGCCGGGCCGATCCCGGCATCTATGGAGTCGTAGGGGTTCAGCGGCAGACGTCCAAGCACATCGCCATGACGGCCGACGGCCTGTACCACTACATTTTTGCTTCGAACCCGGACGACTTTCCGAGCGGGTATAATGGAAACAAGGGATACGCGCAGGTTCGCCTGGGCGTCACCTTCTTCTTCACGCTCAGCGAGCGTATCGACACAGGACTTCCGGAGTAGCGCATGAGGACATTCGCGGCCCCCGGCGAGAAGATCACACCCGAGAGGCCGGAGACCGCGCGCGAGCGAATCCCCTCGGACTACGCGCTCACGTTCGACGACGTCCTCCTCGTCCCCGGCTACTCCGAGATCCACCCGCGCGACGTCGACACCACCACCCTCCTCACCCGCGAGATCGCCCTCAATACGCCCGTCGTCAGCGCCGCCATGGACACGGTGACGCAGAGCGGCCTGGCCATCGCCATCGCCCGCGAGGGCGGGATCGGGATCATCCACAAGAACCTCTCGGTGCTGGAGCAGGTGGAGGAAGTGGACAAGGTGAAGCGGTCGGAGAGCGGCATGATCGTCAATCCGATCACGCTGCCGCCGGACGTTCCGATCGCGCGCGCCCTCGAGCTGATGGAGAAGTTCCGGATCTCGGGCGTCCCGATCACCGAGGGGAAGCGGCTCGTGGGCATCCTCACCAATCGCGACCTCCGCTTCGTGAAGAGCCCCGACCTCCGCGTCAAGGAAGTGATGACCCATGAAAACCTGGTCACCGCTCCCGTGGGGACCACGCTCGAGGAAGCAGAGCGCATCCTGCACACGCACAAGATCGAGAAGCTCCCCGTCGTGGACGAGCAGGGAAACCTGCGCGGGCTGATCACCGTGAAGGACATCCAGAAGCGGATCACCTACCCCCGCTCCTGCAAGGACCACCTGGGGCGCCTTCGCGCCGGGGCCGCCATCGGCGTCGGCCCGGACGCGATCGAGCGCGTCGCCGAGCTGGTGCGGGCGGGCGTGGACGTGGTCGTGATCGACAGCGCGCACGGCCACTCGAAGGCCGTGGTCGAGACCGCGCGGGCCGTCAAGTCGGCCCACCCCAGCCTCCAGCTGATCGTGGGGAACGTGGCCACCGCCGAAGGGACGCGGGACCTGATCCGCGCCGGCGCCGACTGCGTGAAGGTGGGGATGGGGCCCGGCTCGGCCTGCACCACGCGCGTGGTTGCGGGGGTCGGCGTGCCGCAGATCAGCGCCGTGCTCGAATGCGCCAACGAAGCCGCCAAGTCGGGTGTGCCGATCATGGCCGACGGCGGGATCAAGTACTCGGGCGACATGGTGAAGGCGATCGCGGCCGGAGCGCACTCGGTCATGCTGGGCAATCTGCTCGCGGGCACCGAGGAGAGCCCGGGCGAGACACTCCTCCTGGAAGGGCGCACCTACAAGGTCTACCGCGGCATGGGGTCGCTCTCGGCCATGTCCTCGGGGCGCGGCGACCGCTACTTCCAGGAAGGTGTGAAGGACTTGAAGAAGCTGGTCGCCGAGGGGATCGAAGCCCGCGTGCCGTACAAGGGCCCCGTGGCGAACGTCATCTACCAGATGATCGGCGGCCTCCGCGCCGGCATGGGTTACTGCGGCGTCGCCACCATCGAGGACCTGCGCACCCGGACCCGCTTCGTCCGCATCACGGCGGCCGGCCTCCGCGAGAGCCATCCGCACGACCTGACGATCACCAAAGAAGCCCCCAACTACGAAATCCGGTAGCCCTCCCGCTTCGCACGGCTTCTCCCCACCCCCGTTTTTGATTCGCTCCGCCGCGGACTCCGACGCCGATGCGATTGCCGGCGTCTTTCTCCGTTCGTGGAAGGCGCTCATGCCCATGATCCCGCTGGCTCATTCGGACCAGGAAGTCCGGGCGTGGATCAAGGGAACGGTGATGGCGACGAAGCGCGTCTCGGTCGCCGTCGCGGGGGACGAGGTGATCGCGATGATGGCGGTGTCGGAGGACGAGGGGGGCGGCTGGATCGACCATCTCTACGTCGCGCCGGAGCACGCCGGGCGCGGCGTGGGGAGCGCGCTCGCGCGGGAGGCGCTGGACACGCTCAGCGCGCCCGTCCGCCTCTACACCTTCCAGGCGAACGAGCGGGCGCGGCGCTTCTACGAACGGCTGGGTTTTCGGGCGGCAGCCTTCGGCGACGGAAGCGGGAACGAGGAAGGAATGCCGGATATTCGCTACGAGCGCCCCTGAACCCCTCGCCCCTGTAAAAACGAGAAGGCCCGCCTCTTTCGAGACGGGCCTTTCGACTGGGGGTGCGCGCCCTCCGGATGGTGCAGGTCGGGGGTGCCGTAGGGCGCGCGGGGGATCGTGCGCTACCGGGGCGGGGCGCTAGGCGTCTCCGCCGCTCGGGAGCGAAAACTGAAAGTCGGGCGCGATGAGCCGGATCTCGCGGGCGAGGCCCCGGATCTCGTCCAGGTGCTTCCGCTCGCCGGTTTTCTTCCACTCGCCGTAGGCGTCGAGGAGCTGGTCCTGCATCGCGCGAAGCGAAACGTCGCGCGCATCCTCGTCCACCGTCCGCGAGAGCCGCACCACGTGCGCCTTCTTGAAGCGCTTCGCGAGGCTCCAGTGCTCCCCGCGCATGTGCGACAGCATCTTGTTGTAGCGGTCCAGGCTCACCGTCAGCTTCTCGAGAACCGAGCTCAGTGTGACGCTGGGATTCTCGAGAAGCTCCCCGTACGTGTACGAGAAGTGATACCAGTTTGGGCTCCGGCCCACGTCGGCCTCTTCGCCGGGCAGCAGCCCCTCGCGACGGTTCGGGACATACGGGCCGTTCTGCTCGAACGAGCCCACCGAGATCAAAAGGAGATCTTCGGGCGTCCGATAGATCAGGTAGCGAAGCGATCCACGATGCGCGCTCGCCAGCCGCCTCCACGCCGCCACGTCATAACGCGAGAGGAGCCGGCTGCGCTCCGGGGGCAGAGGAACCTGGGCTTCGAGCTGATCGGTCAGGGCCGCGAGATATCCGTCGACATCCTCTTGAGGCAGCGGATCGCCGTTCTGCGGCGTCCCCTCCGCTTTCGTCAGGAGGAGACAGTTCATCACCACATAAGAGGTCGGCCGCACCTTCCGAGGATTCGTTTTGCTCGCTAGATACTTACGGGCTGCCGTCATGGCTCCCCCCACTCCCTGATCCGTGCTCACACTTCCATGCTCTCACGCGGCTGCTGCCGCGCCACTTCCGACGTAGCAAGATGCACCCTCCGTGCCGAAGACAACCACGACAGTGCGGTCTGGTGTAGTCGCATGTGCGCCAATATTTTCCAGAATCGTAAACAAAGGCGACACTCCGAGGCCCTGAGTCGTTTTGACTCCAGATGTGGTGCCTTCCAGCCGAAGGGTCGGGTGGAACCACCCGCGGAGGCCTGCGGGCCCGCGTTGCGAATCGCGGACGGAATTGCGTCGCGCACGGGCGGCGCTGCAAGAGAACTGGCCTGCTACCGCGCCGGCCGCCGGTGGGACGCACTTCGCTCTGATGAATCAGCAGCGATTTACCGCGCATGGGGTTGGGGAGGTCGCGGCACGCTCTTTGCCTTTTCGTGTCCGCGACCTACACGGGTGGAATCTCAAGGAGGAACTGGGTGCGACGTGAATCAGGGACGGCCCTGGGCACGCGCGGCGTTCTCGTCTTTTCGGTCGGCGAAATTCTCTTCGGCGCTCCGGTCGAGGAAGTCGCCGGCCTGATCGAGGGGGACCATATCGCGCCGTTGCCGGGGCAGAGCGGGCCCACGGCCGGCGTGCTCGCCTTCCGGGGCTCGATGATCCCCGCTCTCGATCTCTGCGTTTATCTGGACGTTCCAGCACCGGCTGCGGGCAGCCCGCGCTACGGGATTGTCCTCTCGCGCGGGGTCGAGAGATTCGCGCTGCTGATCCCGACGCTTCCCCGCCTGATCCCGGGCAAGGAGCTCAAGGAAGCGGAGGTCGCCATCGCGGACGCCGAGCTGACGTCGGTGGTGGGCACCGTCTATACCGCCGGCGGCGAGCAGGTGCACTGCCTGCGCTACTGGACGATTTTCGATTCGGTCATGCCTCCGGTCACGGCGGGTCGCGCCGATACCGCCATGAACACCCCCAGGAGAAGCCGCCATGCCAGCTGAGGCGAGAGACAGGAAACCCGTCTCACGCCCCGCGCCGGGACCTGCGACGGGACCCGCGCGATTTTCCATCGCCGTGTTCGTGGCGGCGGCTGCCGCCGGAGCAGCCGGCAACCTCGTGCCCGGGCCGTTCGGGCTCGCCGCGGCCGTGGTCATCGCCCTTCTCGGCGCGGTGACGGCCGGCTTCCTGGCGCGACCGAAGAGCGCGCCCGTGCGCCCGTCCCCATTCGATGAGGTGGCGCGCGAGCGGGAGAGGGTCGCGCGCATCACGGCGGAGCAGCTCGAAAAGACGAAGCGCCACGCGGAGATCGCGAGTCTCCAGTACCGTGACGGAAAGGATCCGCTGACCGAAGTGCCTGAGCTGCGCGTGGGGCCGCTGCGCGAGCTGTTGGAAGCGGCCCGGGTCGGCGTGACGATGCCCGTCGTGAACCGCCTCACCATGAGCGAGGAGGAGCTGGTCGCGACCGACGGCGAGCCGCTCCCCATTCCGTGGCCGGCCGGCGCCGACGATGCGCCCGCGCCGAGAGCCAACGGCCCCGCCAAGGCGGCGAAGCCAGCGAAGCCCTCCAGTAATGATGAAACCGACGCCGAGCTCGAGGGCGCGCTCATCGAGGACGTGCTCGTCCCGGCCGCCCCGGGGGGTATCGAGGCGCGGGCCGAGATGGTTCGCGAGCTGGACGCCCTGGTCGACGGATTGGCCGAGCTGGTCGCGGGCTTCACAGCGCCGCGCGACGATTCGGCGGCCGCGGGGCAGCGCACGCCCGCGCAGCTGGTCGACGCGGTGGTCCACACCGCCGCCGACGGCATCGAGGATCTGGCGGCCGGGCTCATGCGCGCGAACGAGCTCGCGGGCGTGGCCGAGCGCGTCACCAACAAGGCCACGCTCCTCGCGCTGAACGCCGCGCTCGAGGCGACGCGATCTGGGAGCGAGGCGTTCGCGGCGATCGCCGAGGAGACGCGGCGGCTGGCCGAGTTCGCCCGCGAGGCGACCGACACCATTTCCCGGCTCTCCAGCGAGATCGAGTACAAGGTGGGTGAGACGATCACGGCGATCCATGCGACGAGCGAGGACGCCAAGTCCGCGGTCGCTTCCTTCCAGACTCCCTCGGGTGCCGCTGCCCGGCCGCTCCCGACGGCCGCCGTCGAGCGTCTGCTCCGCCGCGCCCGCGACCTGAAACGCCGCCTCGTCGCCGAGGCCGCGTGAGAACCTCCGCATCGGAGCACCTGAGCCACGCTCAGGTGATGGCCCGCCTCGCCTCCACGTTCAGCGCTCTCATCAAGGAGCAGATCGACGCCGTCGAGAAGCTGCTCGCCTCCGAGAATCAGGACCTCGAGACGAACGACATGGCGGGCATGGTTGAGCTGGCCGTGCGCCTGGTGGAGCGGAGCGCCGAGTGGCTGGGCGTCTCCGAAGTGGCGGCCCTCGCGCTCGAGCTTCGGGAGACGCTCCTCCAGCTCGGGCAGCTCCGCCCCGAGCACCGCCAGGAGATGGTCGCGCACTGCCGCGTCGCCCTGAAGACCGAGGCCCGCCTGGCGGAGAAGCTCCGCGCGGAGGGATTCGGCGCCCTCGTCCAGCACGCCGGCGTGGTGACCGACGCGGTCGAGCAGCTCCGCGCGGGACTCTCGACGGCGAAGGCCCAGGCGCTCGCCGCGTCGCGCGGCGTGATCGACGACGGCACGCCCGAGGTCGGGCCGAGCGAGAACCTGCTCGCGCTCACCTTCGAGATCAAGAACGCGCTCATCCACCAGAACGACCGCATCGCCTCGATGAGCGAGACGGTGGGCGACACCCTCCGCTCCGCGCAGAACGTGCTGAGCGAATGGGAGTCGGTGGTGAAGAAGGTGGAGCGGCGCCGCATCCAGTTCGGCGTAAAGGGCGACGACCCCCTGGAGGGGAAGACCCTCGTGCTCCACCAGGAGCTGCAGCAAACCACGTCGGGACTCCGCGCCATTGGCCACGAGCTGGGCCAGCTCATGAGCCTCCAGTACATGCTGGAGCGCCGCGCGCGCGACCTGGATGAGAATCTATTGTGGGAATTCCTCGATCCGCTCGACCGCTTCGTCGACGAGCTGTACGCGGCGGCCTCGCGGAGAGACGGCGCCGGCCGGCGCACCGTGCTCACGCTCCAGACCGGAGGCGTAGGATTCGAGCCCGAGATCGGCTCCATCCTGCTCCCGCTCCTCGTGCTGCTGCTCGAGAGCGCCGAGCCGTGCGGCCCCGCGGGCGATACCCAGGAGATCCGCCTGAGCGCGGCGCGCGAGGGGCTGGAGGCGCGTCTCGCCCTGGAAGGCGCGTGCAACTTCGACGAGGGGGCCGAGCACGCGCTCGAGCGGGCGCTGGCCGATCTGGGCGGCTTTGCCACCGTCGAGCGGCTCACGCCGGCCGGCACCTCGATCCATCTCCAGTTTCCCATGGCCCGCTCGCTTCGCTCGTTCCTCATCGTCGAGGCCGCGGGACAGCGGATCGCGCTTCCCTGGAGCGCCGTCGAGCGGATCCACGCCTCTCCGGAGGATCTGGTGTGGAATGGCGAGGAGAAGCGCCCCGTCTACTCGCTCGCGGCGCTCTTCGCCGACTTGGCTCCGGAGGATGTGGGCGCGGTGCCTCCCATCGAGCCGAGGCGCGGAACGGCGCCCGCGGATCGCCCCGGCGGGCCGGTCGCGGTGATCCGCTCCGGCGGCGAGTCGGCGGTGGTCGGCTTCGACCGGATCGTCTGGCGGGAGAACGCGCGCCTGACGCCGCTTCCGCCGCGGCTCTCTCCGGTGAAGGAGATCATGGGAGCGATCGTGGCCTCCAACAACGGCGTCACCCTGGTTCTAAATCCAGCGGGCGTCCTGCGCCACTTCAACGAACTGGAAAACGGGAGATCCCGCGAGTCGTGAAAGCCCTGAAGATCGAGCGGCTGGGTTCCAAGGAAGAGTTCCGCTTCGCCCTGCATGGCGAGGTGGACGAGCCCGGAGCGCGCTCGCTCGACCGGGTCCTGTTCGAGTGCCAGGCGCGCGGCGCCGCGCGAGTCGAGCTCGACTTCTCCGACGTGAGCCGCCTCTGCGTGCTGGCCACGTCCGTCCTCGTCCGGCAGGGGCGCGTCTACCAGGAGACCGAGCGCTCCATCGTGGCGCGCGGACTTCGCGGCGAGGCGCGGGTCGCGGTCGAGGAGGCCGGAGCGCTTCTCTTCGAGGAAAACGCGCCCATGCTGGAGGCGCGCACGGAGGTCGCCGCCGTGGAGACCGCGGCCGCGGTCACGGCCGGGTCCGACCTTCCCGCGCTCCAGACGAAGCTCCGCCGAAAGCTCATCGAGTTCCGGAACCTCTTCGAGATCACCCGCGCCCTGAATCTCGCGATCGATCTGGACGAGGTGCTGAATCTCCTCGGGCTGAGCGTCATGGGGCAGTTCGGCGTGGAGCGGCTGGCCATCTTCCTCAGCGATTCCGACCGAGGCGGCATCCTGGTCCCGCGGCAGGTGCGCGGCTTTCCGCAGGGGCAGATGTCGGACCGCCGCATCACGCCCGAAGCGGTCGAGCGCGCGGCGGGCGAGGAAACGTTCTTCACGCTGGAGGTGGGCGGCGACGAAGCGGCCATCCCGCTCGTCGAGCTGCTCCGCTCCGGGCTCGAGTGGGGACTTGCGCTGCGCGTGCGGGGCGAGCTGATCGGCGTTCTCCTCGTCGGTTTCCGAAGCGGGAGGAACCACTTCCTCGAGGACGAGCGGGATCTCCTGACGACGCTGGCCCACCAGGGAGCCGTCGCCATCTCCAACGCTCGCTACCATCGCGCCCAGGAGGAGCGAAACCTGGGCCTGGTGCGCGGGATGATGGCGCTGCTCGAGAGCCGCGACACCTTCTCGCGCGGCGCGACCGAGCGCGTGGTCCGATACGTGACGGCGATGACGCGTGTCCTCCAGTACCCGAAGGACCAGGTCAAGTCCCTCATCTACGGCGCCGTGCTGCGCGACGTCGGCACCATCACCGTGAGCGGACTGGTGATGAAGAATCCCGCACACCTCTCCCAGGAGGAGTGGGCCCTCATCAAGCAGCACCCGACCCGCGGCGCCCAGATCCTCGAGGAGATGACCTTCCCCAGGGAGGTGCTCGACGTGGTGCGGAACCATCACGAGCGCTGGGGCGGCGAGGGGTATCCCAACGGAATCCGCGGGGCCGAGATCCCGCTGGGCGCCCGCATCGTCTCGCTCATCGACGCGTACGTGGCCATGACCAGCGAGCGCCCCTACCGGCGCGCGCTCCCGCACGAAAAAGCCCGGCAGGTGATCGCCGAGAACTGGGGCACGCCGTTCGATCCCCACCTGGTCGAGGTATTCCTGGGCGTGCTCGACCGCCTGGAGTCGCATTCCCGGACCGCGCGCGCCGGCAGCTCGACCTCGAGCGCCGGGGCGGACGCTGGCGGAGCCGGCGAGCTGGACCCGCTTTCGTCGGGCGCCGTCATTCCCACGGGAGATCCCCCGTCCGATCCCGTTTCCTCGGAGGCCCCCCGGTGACCATCGAGAGCCTCAGACCTCCCGCGGACCTGTCCTCGCGCTCGAAGCGGACCATCCTCGTCGTGGACGACGACCGCCGCGTCGTGGACCTGCTCCAGATCTCGCTCACGCAAAACGGATACAAGGTGGCCACCGCGCTCACGGGCGAGGAGGGCCTGGAGGCCGTGCGGCGCGAGACGCCCGACCTGATCATCCTGGACCTCCGCCTCCCCAAGAAGACCGGCTTCGAGGTCTGCGCGGCCCTGAAGAGCAGCAAGGAAACGGCGCACATCCCGATCGTCATGGTCTCGGCCAGCGCCGAGGTGGACGCCCGGCTCCAAGGGCTGATGCACGGCGCCGACGACTACCTGACCAAGCCCTTCTCGCCGAAGGAGCTTCTGATCAAGGTCCGGCGGATCTTCGAGCGGATCGAGAAGACCGAGCTCCTTTCCACCAAGAACAAGGAGCTGGAGACGGAGGTGGCGCGGAACCGCGAGGACCTCCTGGTCCGGAACAAGGAGCTTCGCTTCCAGGTCTACAGCCTGGAAACGCTGATGGAGCTGACCCATCAGCTCAACTCCTCGCTGGATCTGGACGTCACGCTGAACACGCTGATCCTGAGCGTCGTCGGGCAGCTTCGCGTGAACTCCGCCTGCCTTTTCCTCACCGACCAGCGCGAGGACCCGACGCAGCTCGTGGCCTGGACCTTCAAGGGGCTGAAGGAGGAGCACGCCCGCGCGATCGCCTTCCCGTACGACGGGCCGTTCGTGCGCGCGCTCCTCCCGCTGGAGGGGAATGAGATCCAGCCGCTCCGGCTGGGCCAGCTGGAGCACGACCCCGACGTGGAGGGGGACGTCGGGGCCCTGTTCGCCGCGGGACTCACGATCGTCTGCCCCGTCGTCATGAAGGAGCGCATGGCGGCCATCCTGGCCGTGGGCGAGAAGGTCAGCGGGCAGGAGTTCCAGGCGAACGATCTCGAGATGCTGCGCGTCCTCTCCGAATCGGCCTGCATGGCGATCGAGAACGCGCGC
>JANLXD010000269.1:0-7958 GCA_031364935.1 Candidatus Eiseniibacteriota bacterium | reverse complement strand
GGCCTCGCCGCGATCGGATCGGGCGTGGGGCTCGGCTTCATGGGCCGCGGTGCCATGGAGGCGATGGGCCGCCAGCCGGAGGCGCTTCCGCGCATCCAGGTGGCCATGATCATCGGCTTCGGCTTCATCGAGGCGCTCACGATTTACGCGTTCGTCACGATGTTCTTCCTTCAGGGAAAGATTCAGTAAATGGATCAGTTCGTACATCTGAACCAGCTCCTCGCGCACGCGCTCAGCTTCATCGTATTCCTCTTCCTCGTGCGCGCCGCGTTCGCGGCCATCATTTACCCCCCCATGCGGGAGCGGCGTGAGCGCATCCAGGCCGAGCTCTCGCAAATCGAGGAGAGCAAGGCCGCGGCGGAGGGCTTGAAGTCGCAGTACGAGGCCCAGCTCAAGCGCATCGAGGCCGAGAGCCGCGAGCGGATCCAGCAGGCCGTGGCCGAAGGACAGCGCGTCGGGACCGAGATCCGCGAGATCGCGCGGAAGGAGGCGCAGGAGACGCTGACCCGCGCGCGCGAGGAGATCACCCTCGAGCGCGACAAGGCGCAGGTCGAGCTCAAGAACGAGGTCGTCGAGCTGGCGATGGAGATCGCCGGCAAGGTCCTCCGGGAAGAGCTGTCTCCCGCCCGCCACAAGAAGCTGGTCGACGAGTTCCTGGCCGAGGTGGGTGAGGCGCGGTGATCTCGGTCACGCTCGCGCGCCGCTACGCGCGCGCCCTGCTCCACCTGGCCGCGCGCGAGAAGGCGCTCGACGCGGCGCAGACGGAGCTTGGCGGGATCGCGGCGATGGCGCGTCGCGACCAGCGGGTCCGCCGCTTCTTCGGGTCGCCCGGCATCTCGCGCGTGGAGAAGATCGCGTTCCTCGAGAAGCAGTGGAAGCCGCGGCTCTCGCGTCCCGTCTACGGTCTCCTGATGGTGCTCCTCCGGCGCCGCCGGCTGGACCATCTGGTCGCGATCGCGGACGAGTTTCAGAAGCTGGCCGAGGACGCGATGGGGATCACGCGGGTCGTGGTGCGCACGGCCATCCCGCTCTCCGAGGGCCAGGCCGGAACGCTGTCGCAGACGCTCGCCAAGCGAACCGGGCGAAAGATTCTCCTTACCCGCGAGGTCGTGCCCGCGCTGATCGGCGGCGCGCTCGTCTCGCTGGACCACCAAACCATCGACGGCACGCTCGCGACGGAGCTGTGGCGGATTCGCCGCCGCCTGCTCGCCGCGCGGGTCCACGGCAGAGGTTGACGCATGGCGTTCAAGCCTGAAGAAGTCAGCGCGGTCCTCGAGCAGGAGCTCGAGCGGTACGAGTCCCGCCTCCAGATGGAGAGCATCGGGACGGTGCTCCAGGTAGGCGACGGAATCGCCCGCGTCTGGGGATTGGACGACGCGATGTCGGGAGAGCTGGTTCTCTTTCCCGGCGACGTCACCGGACTCGTCCTGAATCTGGAGGAGGACAACGTCGGCGTCGCCCTCTTCGGCTCCGAGGAGGCGATCAAGCAGGGCGACACGGTGCGCCGCACCGGGAAGCTCGCTTCGGTCCCCGTCGGAGAAGCCATGATCGGACGCGTCGTGAATGCGATCGGCCTCCCGATCGACGGCAAGGGCGCGATCGCGACCACCGAGACCCGCGCCCTCGAGGGACGCGCCCCCGGCGTGGTCGAGCGGCAGCCCGTGAACCAGCCGGTCCAGACCGGGCTCAAGGCCATCGACTCGATGATCCCGATCGGCCGCGGCCAGCGGGAGCTGATCATCGGCGACCGCCAGACCGGAAAGACGGCCGTCGCGATCGACACCATCCTGAACCAGAAGGGCGGCGACCTTCACTGCATCTACGTCGCGGTGGGGCAGAAGGACTTCACCGTGGCCAAGGTGGTGAAGATCCTCGAGGACCACGGCGCCATGGAGTACACGACCGTGGTCAGCGCGGGCGCGAGCGAGACCGCTCCGCTTCAGTACATCGCGCCCTACACCGGATGCGCCATCGGCGAGTACTTCCGCGACAAGGGAAAGCACGCGCTGGTCATCTACGACGATCTCTCGAAGCACGCGGCGGCCTACCGCCAGCTCTCGCTTCTGCTCCGCCGTCCGCCGGGCCGCGAAGCCTACCCGGGGGACGTCTTCTATCTCCACTCGCGGCTCTTGGAGCGGGCGGCCAAGCTGAACAACGCGCTGGGCGCCGGCAGCCTCACCGCGCTTCCGATCATCGAGACCCAGGCCGGGGACGTCTCGGCGTACATCCCGACCAACGTCATCTCGATCACGGACGGGCAGATCTTCCTCGAGAGCGACCTCTTCTTCGCGGGCATCCGGCCGGCGATCAACGTCGGCATCTCGGTGTCGCGCGTCGGCGGCAAGGCCCAGACCAAGGCGATGAAGAAGATCGCCGGACGCCTGCGGCTGGACCTGGCGCAGTACCGCGAGCTGGCGGCCTTCTCGCAGTTCGGCTCCGACCTGGACAAGACGACGCAGGCGCAGCTCACGCGCGGCGAGCGCATGGTCGAGCTGTTGAAGCAGGGGCAGTACCAGCCGGTCCCCGTGGAGAAGCAGGTCGTGATCGTCTACGCCGGGACCAACGGCTACCTGGACGACCTTCCGACCTCGTCGGTGCGCGATTTCGAGATCGGGCTCTACGAGTTCTGCGAGAAGCAATACCCGGACGTGCTCCACGACCTCCGCGCCAAGTACGAGCTGACCGACGCGATCGAGGCGCGGCTGAAGAAGGCGATCGAGGGGTTCAAGGCCGAATTCAAGAAGCGGGTGAAGGCGTAGCGTGCCAGATTCCCCCGATCCCAGAAACCGCACCGTAGAGAGGCCCAGGTAGCGTGGCGACCCTTCGCGAGATCCGCACCCGCATCCGCTCGGTGCGGAATACGGCCCAGATCACGAAGACCATGGAGATGGTCTCGGCGGCCAAGCTCCGCCGCGCGCAGTCCGCCGTCGAGGCGGCGCGGCCGTACGCGCAGATCCTCGGCGAGATCCTCGAGAACCTGGCGCAGGCGTCGGGCGACTCGCTCCATCCCGCCTTCGTGCGGCGCGAGGTGAAGCAGCGCGCGATCCTCCTGGTCAGCTCCGACCGCGGGCTGGCCGGCGCGTTCAACGCGAACCTGATCCGCGCCACCGAGGTGCGCATGCGCGAGATCCAGCGCACCACGCGCCTGATCCTCCTGGGGAAGAAGGGATACAACTACTTCCGGAGGCGGAACGCCGACGTGATCGCGTTCCGGGACGACATGGCCGGAGTGCCGGACTGGAAGTACGCCGAGGAGCTGAGCCGGGACCTTCTCGCCCGCTTCCTCTCGGGGGAGATCGACGAGGTGGACCTGATCGGCACGCACTTCAAGAGCGCCCTTTCGCGGGACGTCGTGATGGAGACGCTGCTCCCGCTGGGCGCGGCGCCGAAGGCGGGCGCGTCGAAGAAGGACTACATCTTCGAGCCCGGACCGGAGGAGATCCTCGAGCGGATCGTGCCGTACTACCTGGCCATGCGCATCTTCAGGGCCATCGCCGAATCGGGCGCCTCGGAGCACGGCGCGCGGATGATCGCGATGGGCTCGGCCACCAAGAATGCCAACGAGATGATCCAGAACCTCACGCTGCACATGAATCGCACCCGCCAGGCCACGATCACCCGCGAGATCGTCGAGATCGTCGGGGGGGCCGAGGCGCTGAAGTAAGGAAGGACGATGGCGATAACGAACGGCAACAAAAGCAAACAGGAAGGCGGCGGCAACGTCGGTCACATCATCCAGGTCATCGGGCCCACGGTGGACGTCCGCTTCGAGCCCGAGCGGCTCCCGAAGATCCTGAACGCGCTGTTGATCCAGGACGAGAAGAGCGGGATCGACCTCACCGTCGAGGTGGCGCTCCACATCGGCGACGAAGTCGTGCGCTGCGTGGCCATGTCCTCCACCGACGGTGTCACCCGCGGCATGGAGGTGCGCGACACCGGAGGCCCGATCACGGTCCCGGTGGGGCGGCAGACCCTGGGCCGCATCTTCAACCTGCTCGGAAAGCCGATCGACGAGGGCGCGCCGGTCGCCGAGCCCGAGAAGCGCCTCCCGATCCACCGCTCGCCTCCGTCCTTCGAGGAGCAGGAGACGGTGGCCCGCATCTTCGAGACGGGGATCAAGGTCGTCGACCTGCTCGCGCCGTACGCCAAGGGCGGGAAGATCGGGCTCTTCGGCGGCGCCGGACTGGGCAAGACGGTTATCCTCCAAGAATTGATCCGGAACATCGCCACCGAGCACGGCGGCTTCTCGGTCTTTTCGGGCGTCGGCGAGCGGACGCGCGAAGGGAACGATCTCTGGCTGGAGATGAAGGAGTCGGGTGTCATCGACAAGACGGTGATGGTGTTCGGCCAGATGAACGAGCCGCCCGGCGCCCGCCTTCGCGTCGCCCTCACCGGCGTGACCATGGCGGAGTACTTCCGCGACCAGGAGAACCAGGACGTCCTCTTCTTCGTGGACAACATCTTCCGCTTCACGCAGGCGGGCTCCGAGGTGTCGGCGCTCCTCGGCCGCATGCCGAGCGCGGTGGGATACCAGCCCACGCTCTCGACGGAGATGGGCGCGCTCCAGGAGCGCATCACCTCGACCAAGCGCGGCTCGATCACGTCGGTGCAGGCGATCTACGTACCCGCCGACGACCTCACCGATCCGGCGCCGGCCACCACCTTCACCCATCTCGACGCGACCACCGTGCTCTCGCGGCGGATCTCCGAGCTGGGAATCTATCCGGCCGTGGACCCGCTCGACTCCACGTCGCGGATCCTCGACCCCAACATCGTGGGCGAGGAGCACTACGGCCTCGCGCGCGCGGTGCAGAAAATCCTGCAGCGGTACAAGGAGCTCCAGGACATCATCGCGATTCTGGGGATCGACGAGCTCTCCGACGACGACAAGCTGATCGTCTCCCGGGCGCGGAAGATCCAGCGGTTCCTCTCGCAGCCCTTCTTCGTCGCCGAGCCGTTCACCGGCACGCCGGGCAAGTACGTGAAGCTGGAGGACACCATCCGGTCGTTCAAGCGGATCATCGCCGGGGACTGCGACCACATTCCGGAGCAGGCCTTCTACATGATGGGCACCATCGACGACGTGTTCGCGAAGGCGGAGCAGATGGGAGTGACCGCGGGGGCTTGACCCCCCCGCGCCTCCCATGGCCGAGTTCACGTTCCGGCTGGTCACGCCGCAGCGGATCGTCTTCGAGGGCCCGGTGGTCTCGATCCAGGTGCCGGGCTCCGAGGGATATCTCGGCGTGCTCGCCCACCACGCTCCCCTGATCACCGCGCTCAAGGAGGGGAAGCTGGACATGCGCGACCCCTCCGGCCGCGTCACGTCGTATGCGGTCACGGGCGGCTTCCTCGAAGTGTCGGACAACCGCGCTTCGGTGCTGGCGGACTCGGCCGAGCTGATCCCGTAGGTCGTTCTTCTCGCCTGCTGAAATCCCGCGCCGGTGGCTGGCTCGCGCCACAGGGTGCGCGGCCTTCCCCACCTTCCACTCCCGAAATCCCGTGCGCTCTGCAACTCGGCGAAGGCCCCTCCGGATCGCGTCGCAACGCGTTGGAAAACCTCTAGGTGGACTCTCGGGAGCGCCTGTCGGAATGCAATGCGAGATCGGCACAGGGAATGCCTTGTGATGGGTCAGCCACGACAGACCGCGGCGTCCATCGGCGTCCGCGACGATATCCATATCCCGAGGAGGCCTTTGAAAATGCGCCGTTTCCCATTCCTGTTCGCCGTCGGCCTCGCCGTGCTTCTCTGCGCGGCGGGCTGCTCGAATTTGCCGACTCAACCCGCGGCTTCGGTCGGTGCGGCGCCGCTCTCCGACGGGGGATCGTCGCAAGTGCTCGGTCTGGAGAGCCTCCTCGGCTCCAGCTCGCAGACCACCTCGACCAAGCAGGTCGGCCCTCTCGGCGGCACGGTTTCGGCCGGCAATTTCAAGGTGGTGATCCCGCCAGGAGCGCTCACGACGACGGCCACGATCAGGGTGTCGCAGCCCGATCCCGCGAAGCCGGTCGTCAACTTGAGCATCTCTCCGGCCAGCGCGAACAAGTTCCTGTTGCCGGTCCTCCTGGTGGCGGACGCCTCGCCGATGAGCACGTCGCTCCTGTCGGTCGCGTATATAGGTTATTACAACCCCCAGACCGGCGTCTGGGAATGCGTGGACGGCTCGGTGGTCAGCGTGGCCACCCTCTCCGTCTCGGCGCCCCTGTGGCACTTCTCGACGTACCGCGTCGAGTCGGGCGGCAAGGCAGGCTGGTAACGGCGAACTTGCGTGGAGGTGGGGCGGGCGGAACGCGGGCCGCTCGCTCCGATCATCGGGCCGGACGAACCACTGTCCGGCCCGCTTCCATTAGAATCCTCGCATGCGCATCCTCGGCATCGAAACTTCCTGCGACGACACGGGCGCCGGCATCGTGGAAGACGGCCGCCTGCTCGCCCACGTCGTCCGCTCCCAGGACGTGCACGCGGAGTACGGCGGGGTGGTGCCCGAGCTCGCGTCGCGGGCGCACATCACCCTTCTCCCCAAGGTCATCGACGACGTCCTCGCCGCGGCCAAGCTGACCCTCGAGGACATCGACGGAGTGGCGGCGACGGCCGGGCCCGGGCTGGTCGGCTCGCTCCTCGTCGGCCTGGAATTCGCGAAGGGGTTCGCCATGGCGCGCCGGATCCCCTTCGCCGCGGTGAATCACGTCGAGGCCCACCTTCTCTCTCCCGCGCTGGAGCACGAGGTCCCTTCGCCCGCGATCGGCATGGTGGCCTCGGGCGGGCATACGGAGATCTACCACCTGCCGGAGCCGGGGCGCTCGGTGCGCCTGGGCTCGACGCGCGACGACGCGGCGGGCGAGGCGTTCGACAAGGTGGGGAAGCTCCTGGGACTCCCGTATCCCGGCGGGCCCGAGGTGGACCGGCTGGCGCGCGAGGGGAACGCGGATGCGATCAACTTTCCGGTGGCGCGTCTGGGACCGGACACGCTGGACGTGAGCATGAGCGGGCTCAAGACCGCGGTGAAGCTTCTCGTGGAAAAGGAGGCGACGCCGATCCCGCCCGCACGCGTCCGCGACATCGCCGCGTCCGCCGAGCGCGCCGTCGTGACGGCGCTCATCGAGCGGCTCACCCTCGCGCTCGACCGGTACCCGGCGCGGGCCCTGCTCCTCGCCGGGGGATGCGCCTGCAACACGCTCCTCCGGCGCGAAGCAGGCCGGCTGGCCTTGTCGCGCGGGATCCCGGCGCTCTTCCCCTCGCCGCCGCTCTGCCGTGACAACGGCGCGATGATCGCCTACGCGGGGTGGCTCAAGCTCTCGCAAGGACGCACGAGCCCGCTCTCCGTCAGCGCCGTGCCCAACCTGGACGCCATTTCCGCCCTCTAGCGCCCTGTAACCCTCGCCGCGCCAGCATTTGGCGCCCTTTCGCCCCGCCCTTTTACCCCGCCCGCGCCCCGTCGGCGCGCTCCCCGAATCCGGCTCAAGATAATCCCCGTCCGCACCGATTAATTCAAAGACGGACGCCGAGTTCCGCCCTTTCAGCATGCACGAGAACAGGAGATCTGCGTGACCCAGCCGGCACCGGTTGAAACCGGTCGGATCCTGGTCATTGAAGACGAGCCGCGCCTTCGCTGGATTCTGGAGCGACAGCTCAAGGAGGCCAAGGACGCCAGCTATGACGTCCGCACCGCCGAGGACGGGATCAAGGGTCTCGCGGAGGTCTTCCGCGATCCGCCCGAGCTGATCCTCCTCGACGTCATGATGCCCGGCATGGACGGCTTCGAAGTCTGCCGCCGCATCAAGTCGAACCCACTCACCAGCCGCATCCCGGTCATCTTTCTCACGGCGAAATCCACGGTGGACGACCGCCTGCGGGGGCTCGAGCTCTACGCGGACGACTACCTGACCAAGCCCTGGGAGCAGCAGGAGCTCCTCTTCCGGGTGCGAAACCAGCTCAAGACGCGCCGCGCGCAGCTTTTCTCGAA
>JANLXD010000209.1:0-3567 GCA_031364935.1 Candidatus Eiseniibacteriota bacterium | reverse complement strand
TCGCCGACGTACGCCAGCACCTGGATCGGGATGAGATACCCCTCCAGCGAAGCGTCCCGCAGCCAGGTCTTGGTGTTCGTGTCGATCTCGCCGACCGAGAGGTACTCCGCCATCCCTTCCATGAACCATAGCGGAGGCGAGTTCGCGAACGGGTTCGACACGATCCCGGGCCGGTCGCCGAAGAGGACGTCGACCTGGAAGGCGTGCACCATCTCGTGGGTGAGGACGTGGTCCAGCTCGGCGTAGGATCCGGTGAACGGAAGGAAGACGCGCCGCTTGAGAAATTCGGTCACGCCGCCCGTGCCGATCCCGATCAGCCCCGGCGTGATGTTCGTCTGCTCGAAGTCGGTGTGCGAGGCGTAGAGGACCAGCGGCACGCGCGCTCGAATCTGATGCGCGAGGACGCGGCTCAGGCGCTGATAGGCGCGCTCGGCCATGAGCGCGGCGTGCTGCACCGCCTCTTCGGTTCCCTGGTAGTGGTAGACGTCGAAGTGCTCGGTGCGGAGCACCTTCCACTGGAAGCTCTTGTACTGGACCTTGTTTTGTCCGAACGATTGCGCCTGGGCGTCGCGGTGCGGGCCCGCGAGCGTGAGCACGGCCAGGGCGAGAGCCACCGTCAGCCAGCGTGCCGGCGTCCCCACCCCGCTCCGCCCTCCCGGTTGGTCCGTCATTCCGTCACTCTCCGTTACTCTGGGTCACTCTGGGTTCGCTCCGGCCAACGCGGCCCGCCGCGCCGCCTCGGGACGGCCGCCCCCTTTCGCTCCGTGGGAGCGGCAGAGGCCGGCGAGGATGGCACCTACCGATATTGTACCTTTCGGCGCGGAAAAGTGCGCCCGCGCGATCTCTTCCGCGCCTGATGCCCCCGCCGCCCCCGCCGCCCCTGCTGCCCCTGCCGCAAAGAGCGCGATCCCGCCCCGCGCGGCCACCTGCCCAGCCAGGGTCGAGACCTCCTCCGCGCTCCGCTCCGGGAAATAGCGCGCGACCACGGGTCCCGCGCTTCCCCTCTCGGCCTCGGCCAGAAGGGACTCCGCCTCCCGCGTGAGCGACTCGGCCAACAGCGGCTTGAGCCGCGCCTCGAGCCGCTTCTGCTCGGACTTGAGCCGCGTGATGGCCCGCGGCAGGTCCTCCTCCCCCGAGGTGAACTCCAGGCACAGCGTGCGAAGGAGGTCCGTGGCCTCGCGAAGCCGGCGGAGCGCACGGCCGCCGCAGACGAAGGAGACGCGGGTTCCCCCTTTGTAGCGCTCGGTCCCCACGATCGCGATCATCCCGACTTCGCCCGACCGCGCCACGTGGGTTCCCCCGCACGCCGACCAGTCGAACCCTTCCACCTCGACGACCCTCACGTCCCCCTCGACGTCGGGCGCCTTCCGGAGCGGAAAGGCGCGCGCCTTCTCGGGAGGAACCACGTGGGTCAGGACCGGGCGGTCCTCCCAGACGATCCGGTTCGCGAGGTCCTCGACGCGGCGAAGGAGGGCCGGCGCGGGCTCCGGAAGGTCCACGTCGATCGTCACCACCAGATCGCCGAGGTGAAACGAGCGCGTGTCCGCCTTCGCGATCTCGACGAAGGCGCGGGAGAGGAGGTGCTGGCCGGTGTGCTGCTGCATGTGATCGAAGCGCCGCTCCCAGTCCAGGCGGCCTTCAACGCTGGGCTCCGGAGCCACCGTCCCTTCCAGCCGGTGCCAGATCTTGCCGTCCTCCACGATCACGTCCCGCACCGGCCGGTCGCCCAGGAGTCCCCGATCCGAGGGCTGGCCGCCGCCGCCCGGATAGAAGGCGGTCGCGTCCAGGAGGACCAGCGTGTCGCCCCCTTCGGGGCGAGCGGTCACGACGGCGGCTCGGAACTGTTGGCGGCGGGAGTCTTCGTAATAGAGGCGTCGGGTCAAGAAGGGGAAACCCTCGGGTCGGCTGCGCGGGGGAGCGTGATCGAAGGATACAGCAGGGGCTCCCCGAACGGCAATCGGGGAGCCCCGAGTTCCACGGCGCCCTGCTTCTGGAGCCGCCTATTTGGTGAGCGCGACGTTCCGCTGCTCGATCAGGTCCGCGATCGTCTCGGTGATGCCGCGCAATTCGGCGAGGTTCATCTCGAAGCGCTCGTCGTGGACGTAGGCCTTCTCCAGCTCGTGCACCAGGCGGTGCAGCCGGTCCAGCTCATCCAGGATCTGCCGGTCGAGGGGACCGGCGGATTCGGCGGCGCCGTCCGACAGCGAGGGCTTCTGCGCCGGCGACGGCATGGAGATCGCGTCGGCCAGGAATTCCAGCTTCCTCGCTCCCGCGTCCACCTCTTCGAGAAGGTCGGAAAAATCGTCCCGGAATTGATGCCCTTCGATCCGCTCGAGCCGGTGCGCTTCTCCCGCGAGATGCTCGGCGATGCTGCTCCGAAACCGCCGGTCGTCATCGCGCCGCTGCGTCAGCTCCTGATAGCCCTTGTACCCTGGAACGCGCCGCGAAATCTCTTCGACGGCGTCCAGCGTGACAAGCTTTTGGCGGGTGCGTGGCATTCTCCTCATCCTCCTGAACGATGCAGAGTGCACGAATCGCCACCAGTCCGTGCCCGTTAGCAACATCGGCGAGGGCCGTGAGACCGACCTGCCGCCGCCTCTGGCTACTTGCTATCCGATTTCAGGACTGGTAGATCCTTCCGTTTCCTAAGACGCCGCCCCAAGGGAAGGGCCGCGTGTCGTTGAGCGGACGCTGCAACCGGTGTGCCACGACCGAAGTCAGGGATGGTAGACGCGAACGCCGTACGGAACTCCGAGCGGCAGCGATCGGCGGAGGGTCGCTCCGTTCGCCCCCACCTCGATCAGCCGGTCCGACTTGATATCGGTGACCCAGCACGCGATCGATCCCGGCTCCACGGCCAGCGCGTACGGCTCGAGGCCGGTCACGGTCGTGAGCGCCTCCCCGGCGGGTCCCAGCCGACTCAAGCGTCCGTTCCCGGTGAGCGGAGCGCCGCGCTCGCATATCCAGAGCGTGTGCGTCACGGTCTCCACCTCCATGTCAGTCACGTTCAAGAGCCCGGAACGCACGCGCTCGACCGTGACGTTGCCCGGCGTGACTCGGTAGAGGTCGCAGAGGTCTCCCGTGCGCGTCGCCACCCACGCGACGTTCGCCGCCGCGTCGATCGCGATCGCGTTGACGCGTGCGTCGAGGCGCCAGGACTGGATCGTGTCGGCGGTGGCCGAGCTGGCGTAGAAGACCCCGCCGTCGTCGGAGCCGATCCACAGAGTCGAGTTGTCGCTGTTGGCCTCGACGATGCGCGCCGGACCCACGCCCGCGATGGGAGTGCGAGTGGTGTCGATCGTCCCGAGGCGGGCGACGCGGCGTCGGTCCGGCTGGGCGGCCCAGACGATCGCGTGCCGGGTGGAGATCGCCAAGTCGGTCGGGTGATCGAGGAAGAACTCGAAGCCCACGCCCGTTCCCTCGAAATTGCGCCCGACGATGCGGCCGCGGTCGTACTGGCTCAGCCAGAAGGTCCCCCGCGTCGAGTCGAGATCCAGGTCGTCGTACGACTCGCCCACCAGATTCGCGAAGAGGATGTCGCGGGCGTCGGGCGACAGGCCGACGACG
>JANLXD010000194.1:0-2972 GCA_031364935.1 Candidatus Eiseniibacteriota bacterium | reverse complement strand
GCTTCCTGATCCACGTCTACTCGACCGGCTACATGGGCCACGAGAAGGCCTACGGGCGCTACTTCTCGTACCTGAACCTCTTCACCTTCTCGATGCTCGTGCTGGTGATGGCCGACAACTTCCTGGTGATGTTCTTCGGCTGGGAAGGGGTGGGACTCTGCTCCTACCTCCTGATTGGCTTCTGGTACGAGCGCCCCTCGGCCGCGGCGGCGGGGAAGAAGGCGTTCGTCGTGAACCGGATCGGCGACTGGGGATTCCTGATCGGGATGCTCCTGGTGTTCGTCGCGTTCGGAACGCTCGACTTCGGCCGCGTCTTCGCCGAGGCGCCCGAGCGGCTCGCGTTCGGAAGCGCCATGGCCACCGCGATCGCGCTCTTTCTGTTCATCGGAGCGACGGGGAAGAGCGCGCAGATCCCGCTCTACGTCTGGCTCCCGGACGCCATGGAGGGCCCGACGCCCGTCTCGGCCCTGATCCACGCCGCCACCATGGTCACGGCCGGGGTCTACATGATCGCCCGCTGCCACATCCTCTACGCGCTCGCGCCCACGGCGCTGATCGTGGTCGCGGTGGTGGGGGCGGCGACCGCGCTCTTCGCGGCGACCATCGCGCTGGTCCAGAAGGACATCAAGCGGGTTCTCGCCTATTCCACGGTGAGCCAGCTCGGCTACATGTTCCTCGCCATGGGCGTGGGCGCCTACGCCTCTGGCATCTTTCACCTGATGACCCACGCGTTCTTCAAGGCGCTTCTTTTCCTCGGCGCCGGGAGCGTGATCCACGCGCTCTCCGGGGAGCAAAATCTGGACAGGATGGGCGGGCTGAAGCAGCACCTGCCGCGCACGCACCTGGCCATGCTGATCGGCACGCTCGCGATCGCGGGGATTTTTCCGCTGTCCGGATTCTTCAGCAAGGACGAGATCCTCTGGAATGCCTGGCGGAACGGCGGCCCCGGTCTCTGGACCGTGGGGGTGATCGGCGCCTTCCTCACGGCCTTCTACATGTTCCGGCTCTACTTCCTCACCTTCCACGGCCCGATGCGCGCGTCCGACGAGGCGAAGCACCATCTCCACGAGTCGCCCGCGAGCATGACGATCCCGCTCATGGTCCTCGCCGTGCTGAGCGTGGTCGGCGGGTTCGTGCAGGTCCCGCTCATCGCCGGGGCGCAGCGCCTCGACGCGTTCCTCGAGCCGGTCTTCGCCGATCTCGCGCGCGTGACGGGCGAGGTGGTGCACGTGGGCGGGTCGCACGCCGCGGCCCCGCACGCGGAGCACCAGCCGGTGTTGGAAGCGGCGCTCATGGCGATCTCCTTGCTCGTGGCGCTTGCGGGTCTCTATCTCGCGCGCAAGTTCTACGTGACCGATCCCGCGCTGCCGCGCCGCATGGCGGAGTCGGCTCGCGGCTTCTACCGGCTCCTCTGGGATAAGTACCGCGTGGACGAGTTCTACGATCGGCGGATCGTCCAGCCCATCGTTCGCGGATCCGAGCGGCTCTGGCGGGACTTCGACGCGGGCGTGATCGACGCGGCCGTGAACGGCATCGGCCGGCAGATCGAGCGGGGAGCGGCGCTCCTCCGCACCGCGCAGACCGGTTACGTGCAGGTCTACGCGCTGGTCCTGACGCTGGGACTGGTGGTGGTCCTGGGCTACCTGGCTCTCCGATGAGGCCCGCGTGACCGTCGCCGGCATTCCGATCCTGAGCCTGCTCATCTTCTTGCCGCTCGCGGGCGCCGCGGTGGTTCTCCTGATGCCCTCGGCCCGCCTCGGCGCGATCCGGTGGGTCGCGTTCGGGATCTCGGCGCTCACCTTCCTCGCCTCCATCCCGCTCTGGACCGCGTTCGACACGGCCCGCCGGGGGATGCAGTTCGAGGAGGTGCAGCCGTGGGTCGCGGGGCTGGGGATCACCTACCACCTGGGCGTGGACGGGATCAGCGCGCTCCTGATCTTGATGACCACGTTCCTGTCCGCGATCGCGATCCTCTCCTCGTTCAGCGCCATCACCACCCGCGTGAAGAGCTACATGGCGACGCTCCTCGTGCTCGAGACGGGGATGATCGGGGTCTTCGCGGCGCTCGACATGGTGCTCTTCTACATGTTTTGGGAAGCGGTCCTCATCCCCATGTACCTGATCATCGGCGTCTGGGGCGGGCCGCGGCGCATCTACGCGGCGGTCAAGTTCATCCTCTACACGGTGGCGGGGAGCCTCCTCATGCTCGTCGCCATCCTGTATCTCTACTTCAGCTACCACGCCGCGTTCGGCCAGTACACGTTCGACCTGATTCGACTGTACGAGACGCCGATCGCCGGCTCGGCGCAGCTCTGGCTCTTCGCCGCCTTCGCGCTGGCCTTCGCGATCAAGGTGCCGATGTTCCCGTTCCACACCTGGCTCCCCGACGCGCACGTCGAGGGACCCACGGCGGGCTCGGTCATCCTAGCCGGCGTGCTCCTCAAGATGGGGACCTATGGATTCGTCCGCTTCGCGATGCCGCTATTCCCGGAGGCCACGCGCGTTTTCGCGCCCTGGATCATCGCGCTCGCGGTGATCGGGATCATCTACGGCGCGTTGGTGGCGATGGTGCAGCGCGACGTGAAAAAGCTGGTGGCGTACTCGTCGGTCAGCCATCTCGGCTTCGTCATGCTGGGACTCTTCGCGCTGAACACGCACGGGATCCAGGGGAGCGTGCTGCAGATGGTGAACCATGGGCTCTCCACCGGCGCGCTGTTCCTCGCGGTGGGGATCCTCTACGAGCGCCGCCACACCCGCGAGATCTCGGAGTTCGGCGGGCTCTCCTCCGTCCTCCCGTGGTTTGCGGCGCTGTTCCTGATCATCTGCCTCTCGAGCCTGGGGCTGCCCGGGCTGAACGGCTTCGTCGGCGAGTTCCTGATTCTCCTGGGGGCGTTCCAGATGGACACGCTGTCGTCGGCCATGGCGAGCCGCGTCGTGACCGGTATCGCCGCCACCGGGGTGATCCTGGCCGC
>JANLXD010000155.1:0-6974 GCA_031364935.1 Candidatus Eiseniibacteriota bacterium | reverse complement strand
TTCCTCCGAACTGGGGGCCCGGCCTGCCGGTTCAGCTGGACGGAGCGATCGAAGGGGAATCGCTCCGCGTCCACCTGCCCGCGTGCGCGGCCGCCGACCGGTACTACGAAGACACGGGCCGCTACCCCGGCGTGCCGGCGCTGAACAAGGCGAGCGCCCTGGCCGCGATGAGCCGCGGATACAACGTGGTCTATCACGTGGGGCACGGCGCGCGGTCGCAGCTCTCCGTGGGTCCCGACATGCTGACGCTGAGCGATCTCGCAACCATCTCGAACGGAGACACCGCCGCCCTCTGGATCGTGTCGAACTGCGCCTCCGCCGCCGTCGACTACGACTGCGTCGCGGAGCGGCTGATCCGCCGCTCGGGCGGTGGGGCCCTCGCGTACGTGGGCGCGACGCGCGATTCGTGGCCCGGGGCCGCGGCGCGTCTGAACGGGAGGCTGGAGCAGGGTCTCTTCCAGCTCGCGACGCCGGCCGGGGGAACGACCCTGGGCGAGGCGGTCGCGGACGCCCGCGCTTCTCTCCTGCCCGAAGCGCGCAGCGAGACTCAGGAGCGCTGGTCCTACTTCGAGACCGTTCTGCTCGGAGTGCCCAGCCTTCCCATCTGGCGCTGCCCGCCCGCGACGTTCGCGGTCGCGCGCCCCGCTTCGGTGCCGCTGAATGCGCCGGCCTTCCAGGTCACGGTCACCGCGGGAAGCTCGCCCGCCGAGTCGGCGCTGGTCGTGGCGTGGAAGGCGGGCGAGGACTACGTCTCCGCCTACACGGACGCCGCCGGCCACGCGACGGTGCTGCTCCATCCCGGGTCCACCGGAAGCTTCTCCCTGGCCGTCACCAAGCGCGACACGCGCCCCTACCTCGACTCCCTCTCGGTGACGACGGTCGCCCCGGCGCACTTCGCGGCGGTGGGCGCGGCGCCGACCGACCTGGTGCACGGAGACGCCGACGGGCTCGTCGGCGCGGGTGAGGCGTTCGGAGTGGCCGGCACCATTCGCAACACCGGCCAGACGGCGAGCAATGGGCCGCTCACGCTGGTGCTTCAGGCGGCGTCCGCGGGACTCACGGTGGAGAAGGGGACCGCGGTCGTGGCCGCGCTCGCGCCGGGCGCGCAGCTCTCGATTCCCGATTCGCTGCGCGTGCGGGCCCTGGCCTCGCCGAACGCGCCCCGGATCGAGCGCCTCCGCCTGATCGCGCGCGACGCGACGCGCGCGGACACGAGCGAGGTCGACGTGGAGGTCACCGCCGCGTCGCTCCTGCTCGTTCGCTCGACGATCACGGACACCAACGGAAACGGCGTGCTCGAGCCCGACGAAGATGCGACCTTCACGTGGAGCGCGGGAAACCAGGGGGACGGGCGCGCGCGCACTCCGGCGATCCTCGCCTTGAATCCGGCGGCAGGCGTGACGCTGGTCACGCCCGCGGGAACCGCGCCCTCCATTCCTCCGGGCGGATCGGCGGCCACGACGGCGGTGACCATCCACGTCGGCGCGGCGGTTCCCTCGGGGCGCCTCTTCGATCTGCGGATCACCGACGCGTACGGCCACACGTGGACGTTCCCCATCGAGAGGGCGGCTCCGCCCGCGCCGGCGAACCTCCGCGTCACCGGGTCCGGCGTGGACGGAATCACGCTCGCGTGGGACGCGGTGACCGCTCCCGATCTTCTCGGCTACGTGGTCCTCCGCGCCGGCCCCGACACCACCGTGGCCCCGGTGGAAGCGTCCGCGCTTCCGGCGCGGCGCTCCACGCTTTATGAGAACGCGGGCCTGGCTCCGCTCACTAGATATTACTTCGCCGTCGCCGCGGTCGATTCGAGCGGCAACCGGAGCGCGCGCTCCCCGTATCTCCTCGCGAGCACCACCCCGCGGGCGATCGCCGGTTGGCCGGCGCCCCTGGGAGCCGCGTCGTCCGCGTCGGTCTGCTTCGCCGACTTGAATGGCGACGGCCGCCTGGAAGTGATCACGGGCGCCGACATGCTCTACGTGTTCCGGTCCGACGGCACCGACTGGATCGACGGGGACTCGAGCCCTGCGTCGCTCGGCGTCTTCTCCACGCTCCTCCACGGCATCGCGTCCGCTCCCGCCGCGGCCGACGTGAACCAGGATGGCGTGCCCGAGATCGTGGCCGCCTCGTGGAACGACTCCCTGGTCGCGGTCTTCCGACCGAACGGCACGCTGCTTCCCGGGTGGCCGAAGAAGGGGATCGCGCCCTTCTGGTCCTCGCCGGCGGTGGGGGACCTGGACCAGGACGGCGGCCTCGACGTGGTCATCGGCTCGAACGGAAGCCAGATCTACGCGTGGCACGCGAACGGGACCGAGCTGGTCGACGGCGACCTGAATCCAGCGACCGACGGCGTCTACTACGTCCCGAACGGAACGGTGATTTCCTCTCCCGCGATCGCCGACGTGAACGGCGACGGCACGCGCGAGCTGGTCTTCGGCACCTCCTCGGCGCGCGTCTACGTGCTCCACAACGGCGCGCCGCTCGCCGGGTGGCCGTTCGTTGCCACCGGGCTCATGAGCTCGTCGCCGGCGGTGGGGGACATCCTGCCCGGCTCGCCAGGGCTCGAGATCGCGATGGCGTGCTCGAACGACAGCGTCTACGTCCTCACCGCGTCGGGTCAGCGCGCGCCGGGATGGCCCCGGCCGCTCGAGCTGACGCCCGGAAACGGACGCGTCACTTCGGCGGTCCTGGCCCCGCTCCAGAAGCACCTGGGAAACCCGGCGCTCGACGTGATCGTCTGCGGCGCGGACGGTCGCATGCGCGCCTATGACGGGAGCGGGAGCATCCTGCCGGGATGGAGCGGCGTGGCGCTCAACGCCGCGACCGAGGCCTCGCCGGCGGTGGCCGACCTGGACGGCGACGGATCTCTGGAGGTGCTGATCGGCGCCGAGGACCGGCGGCTCTACGCCTTCCACGCCGACGCGACGCCGGTGAGCGGGTTTCCGATCGAGATCGGGGCCGAGGTCCGCTCCACGCCGGCGATCTGGGACATGGACCAGGACGGCGCCACCGACATCGTCCTGACGGGTTGGGACGGGAAGACGTACGCGTGGCGCTACCCCGGCTCGTTCTCCACCGCGGGGATGGCGTGGCCGATGTTCCACCACGACAACTGGCACACCGGCGTGGCGACGTTTCCCATTCTCACGTCGGCCGATCCGGCTCCATTCCCGGTCCCGTCGCCGGCGCCGGGAGCGCGCGCGGCCCTGCGGCAGAACCGTCCGAACCCGTTCAACCCGGTCACCGTGATCGGATTCATGGTGCCGGGACCCGCCGCCGCGCCCGTCACCCTCCGCGTCTACACCGTGGACGGCCGGCAGGTGCGCACGCTGGTTTCCCGCCAGCTCGATCCCGGCTATCATGAGGTTCGCTGGAACGGCCGCGGCGACTCCGGGGCTCCGCTCGGTTCGGGCGTCTATCTCTACCGCGCGGAGATCGGCTCCGTGTCGTTCGCGCGGAAGATGGCGCTGCTGCGCTGAGCGCCGCCGCGCGCCGCGGCATCTCTACCGTCCCCACCCGACCCACCACGCGAGGAGATTGAATGGCCGAGCCGGTTCGCGTGCGCTTCGCGCCCAGCCCGACGGGGTACCTCCACGTCGGCGGGGCGCGCACCGCGCTCTTCAACTACCTCTTCGCTCGCCGCCACGGCGGCGTCGTCGTCCTGCGCATCGAGGACACCGACCGCGAGCGCTCCACGAAGGAAGCGGTGGACGCCATCTTCGAGGGGCTCCGCTGGCTGGGGCTTCAGTGGGACGAGGGGCCGGGCGCGGGCGGCGAGCACGGACCCTACTTCCAGAGCGAGCGCCTCGCTCTCTACGCGGCGGCCGCCGAGCGGCTCCGGGTGGAGGGCGTGGCGTACCCGTGCTTCTGCGATCCCGAGGAGTTGAAGCAGCGCCGCGAGGCGGCGTTGAAGCGGGGAGAGCCGCCCAAGTACGACCGGACCTGCTACCGCCTCCCGCGCGAGGAAGCCGCGGCCCGCGCGGCGCGCGAGCCGCACGCGCTCCGCTTCGCCATTCCCGAGGGGGTCACGTCGTGGGAGGACAGCGTACGGGGGGAGGTCACCTTCCAGAACGCCATTCTCGACGACCTGGTCATCCTGCGCACCGACCGCCACCCCACGTACAACTTCGCCGCCGTGGTGGACGACGCCGCGATGCGGATCTCCCACGTGCTCCGCGGAGACGACCACATCTCGAACACCCCGCGCCAGATCCAGCTCTACAAGGCCCTCGCGCTCGAGCCGCCGCGCTTCGGGCACGTGCCCATGATTCTCGGGTCGGACGGCACCCGCCTCTCGAAGCGCCACGGCGCCACGTCGGTCACGGAATACCGGGACGCCGGGTTCCTGCCCGAGGCGATGGTGAACTTCCTGGCGCTCCTCGGCTGGGCGTACGACGGTGAGCGGGAGATCTTCACGCTGGAGGAGCTGACGCAGCTCTTCTCGCTGGACCGCATCTCGAAAAACCCGGCGATCTTCAACCACGAGAAGCTGGAGTGGATGAACGGGGAATACTTCCGAGCGCTGCCGCTAGCGAAGCGCGCCGACCTGGTGGTCGCGCATCTCCGCGTTACGGGCGCCGTGCCGGAGACCCTGCTCCGCGATCGCGCCTTTCTCGAGCGCGCGGTGGAAGCGGTGGGGGAGCGGATGCGGCGACCGCACGACTTCCTTGTCTATGCCGCGTTCCTCTTCGTGGATGAGGTGGAGCCGGATCCCGCGGCGTGGTCGGAGCTGGCCGCCAAGCCGCAGGCGCCGGAGCGCCTCCGGAAGCTGGCTGACGCTCTCGTGGCGGTCGAGCCGTTCGAGCATGATCCGATCGAGAAGGCGGTGCGCGGCCTCGCCGCCTCCGAGGGCGTGAAGGCGGGCGAAGTGATCATGCCCGCTCGCATCGCGCTCACCGGCAAGAAGGTGACACCCGGAATCTTCGACGTGATCCTCCTCCTCGGACGGGAGCGAACGGTCGCGCGCCTCCGGCGGGCCGCCGAGAAGCTCTCCACCGCGTCTCCGGCTCCCGCCGCGTGATGGACGCCGCGCGGCGTCCTTTTCGCTCCCTCAAGGTCGCGCTCGTCCACGACTGGCTGACCGGGATGCGCGGCGGCGAGAAGTGCCTCGAGGTTCTCTGCGAGCGCTTCCCGGATGCCGACCTGTACACGCTGGTCCACCGGCGCGGGAGCGTCGCGCCGGTCATCGAGAAGCGCCGCGTGGTCGAGTCGTGGATCGCGCGCCTGCCCTTCGGCCGAAGCCGCTATCGCTGGTTCGCGCCGCTCTACCCGCTCGCAATCGAGTCGTTCGACCTGAGCGCGTACGACCTGGTGGTGTCCCTGAGCCACTGCGCGGCGAAGGGCGTGATCACGCGCGCCGACTCTCTCCACGTCTGCTACTGCTTCACGCCCGTCCGCTATTTCTGGGACCTCTATCCCGAGTACTTCGGACCCGGTCGCGCGGGACCGATCGAGCGCGCGGCCGCGTCCCTGGTGGCGCACCGGTTTCGCGTGTGGGACCGCGTGAGCGCGGACCGCGTCGATCTCTTCGTGGCGGATTCCGCCCACGTGAGAGACCGGATCGCCAAGCACTACCGGCGCGCGGCTCCAGTCGTGCACCCGCCGGTGGACACCGCGTTCTTCACGCCCGGGTCCTCGGGGTCCGTCGATCCATACCGCGCGCCGGCGGCGCGCGAGGAAGGGGCGCCCCTCCTCGTGGTCTCCGCGCTCGTGCCCTATAAAGGAGTGGAGCGCACGATCCGCGCGGCGCGCCGGCTCGATCTGCCTCTCCGCATCGTCGGCACCGGCCCGGAGCGGGCGCGCCTCCAGCGGATCGCGGGTCCCGGCGTGCGGTTCGATGGTTGGCTCGGCCCCGAGGCGCTTCGCGATGCCTACCGCTCGTGCCGCGCTCTGGTCCAGGCGCACGAGGAGGATTTCGGGATCGCGCCGCTCGAGGCGATGGCCTGCGGTCGTCCGGTGGTCGCGCTCCGCCGGGGCGGAGCCTCCGAGGTGGTGCGCGACGGCACCGGCATCCTATTCGATGACGGGGACACCGACGGGGCCGGCGGCGACCCTCTCGACCAGGCGCTCATGGAATTGTCGGGACGGACCTTCGATGCCGCGCGCCTCCGTCGCCACGCCCAGGAGTTCGACCGGTCCCGATACGGGGAACGAATGGAGTCGCTCCTCGCCGACGCGTGGGAGGCATTTCAGGCCCGAGGGGGCGATCCCTGGGCCGTCGAGAAGCGCCTCGCTGGTTGCGCCGGAGCGCCGGTTATGGTATAATCTGCAGGTCCACGAAACTCCTTTCCTGTTTCACGACAAGTTCTTAGGCCCAATGTCGACACGTCTCCCTTCCTGTCTTCTCGCAGCCCTCGCGGTATCTCTCGCGCTCGCATTCCTCGTGGCCGGTCCGGCTCCGACCCTCCATTCATCCACCAACGCGGTCACCGACTTCTCGAATTTCGAGACCATTCCCGTCCACCCGCTCGCACTGACGCCTGACGGCACGCGGCTCCTGGCGCTCAACGTCCCGGACGCGCGGCTCGAGGTGTTCACGATCGGAGCGGCCGGGATCACTAGCGCCGCGGAGATCCCGGTCGGGCTCGAGCCGGTGTCGGTCGCCGCCCTGAACGACAGCATCGCCTGGGTGGTGAACCAAGTCTCCGACGACGTGAGCATCGTGAATCTGTCGTCTTCGCAGGTGGTCGCCACGCTCCGGGTGGGGGACGAGCCGACGGACGTCGTCTTTGCCGGCAGTCCGAAGCGCGCCTTCGTCTGCGTGAGCGGCGAGGACGCGGTGAAGATCTATAGCCTGGCCGGGGCCTCCGGGACCGTGCTCGATCAGGTCCGCCCCATCTTCGGCCGCCACCCACGCTCCCTCGCGGCGCGCGCGGGCGAGGTGTACGTCGCGGTCCTCGAGGGAGGGAACCGGACTTCGGTTCTGAGCGCCGCGGAGGTGCAGGGCGGGGGCGGCCCGCCGCCGCCGAATCCGCCGC
>JANLXD010000107.1:0-17279 GCA_031364935.1 Candidatus Eiseniibacteriota bacterium | reverse complement strand
CGCTCCACTCATAGGTCAGCGGGTCCCCATCGGGATCGGATGCGGTGGCACGGAGCGTGACGTTCTCGCCCGGGAGGATCTCCGAGCGGTCGCTCGCGAGACTCACGTTCGGCGCCCGGTTCGCAGGCGGCTGGACGGCCTCGGGCTCCTCGGCCTTGCGGCCGAACACTCAGTTGAGGCCGAGCGTGGCTTCGACATTGCCCTGTGAGGCATCGATCTCACCGCCAACCTTCGTCATGACGTACCGACCGTCGGCGCGCAGATTCCAGTTGGGTGACATGAACCAGCGAGCGCCGGCGCCCGCGTTCCAGCCCGGACCGCAATCCTGACCGAAATCCACCACACTGATCCTCTCGTAGCCGACACCCGCGGTGAGGAACGGCCGGAACTTCTGGCCGGCCGCGAAGTTGTAGAGCAGGTTGAAGCGTGCGGCGTCCAGAGTCACGTCCACATCCTCGACACCGAGGATGCCGAACTCCGTCTTCGTCTTCAGGCGCTGCGCGGAGAGTTCTGCGCTCCACTGCGGCGAGAAGAAGTAGCCTGCGCGCGCCCCGAAAAGCGCGCCGTCCTTCGGGTGGAAGCGGCCGTAGTCATCGAGCCAGCCGTAGCCGCCGTAGACTCCGAGTTCGCCGTCGCCTTTCGCGCCACCACCCGCGAACGCGGGGCCCGTGGCCACGAGCAGCGCGGCGACAAGTGTCAGGATCGTGCTTCGCATGGACTGTCCTTTCCGATTTGAGGCGGTCGTCACCGTCGTGCGAGAGCGGGCCGAGGGCTGGCTGTCGCAGAGGGACGCGATTCCTTGAGCATCGTTGGCGACTGGCCGGAGGACACGCGGCTCTCCGATACCGGGACGGGGGCTATGGGGCGATGACATTGGAAGCCATGGTCACTGACGCGATCCGGGTCAACAGCTTGCCATTCACCTTCGCACCCGTGTTCGCAGTGATCGCCTGATCCGCCAGGATCGTCCCCTTGAACACCGAGTTCGTGCCGAGCGTCGCCGAAGTGCCGACCTGCCAGATGATGTTGGAAGCCAGCGCGCCACCGGCCAGGACGATACGGCTGCCCGACCCGGTCGTAAGCGTGGAAGCCGACTGGATGATGAAAACGGCGTCCGGGTTACCCAGCGCGTTGAGCGTGACGTCGCCCGTGACCGCCAGCGAGGAGGTCGACGTGTAGAGACCAGGCGTGAGCGTCAGCCCGGTCAGATCTCCGGACACGCTGACGGCGCCTGTGGTGCGTCCGGCCGCGTCGTTATACGCCGCAAGCAAAGCCGACTGAGCCGCGATAGCGGCAGCATCGTTCGCGTGAATGGTTCCGCTCACCGTCCCGGGAGGAAATCCCGTCACGGCACTACCCGGAGCCACCCCAAGATCACCGTTTACTGTGGTCAAACCCGTGTTCGTCACCGTGGAACCGGCGAGAACTCCGAAAGTGGACGCCCCGCCGAGGGTGACTGCCACTGGACCTGCTCCGACGCCCGCTTCCCGGATCCCGAGAGGCTTCTTATCGTCGCAGCATCCTGCCGTTACAAGCGCGAGCACCGATGCCAGTATTAACAAACTTCCTCTGCCTTTCCGCATCATGTTCCCTCCTAAAAATGCCGCTCCGAGACAAACCTCGGTTTTGCGGCGCCAACGATTGAATCAACTGCACAACTGGGTCGTTTGGGTGAGTACCGCAGGAACGGTGCCACGGGGAGCCCGGGAGCAGCGACTGCCGCATGTTACTGTGACGCTATCGATTACAAGCCCAACACATCAGCCCAAGAGGTGGCTAGAAATTGGGTGCCCCCCCGTCGTGGAAGGAAAGAGATTCAAAATCGGACAGGTTCTTCAAACCGGGAGGGCGGGCGCCGACCGCCGGGGGGCAACCGAACAGCGTTTGGCCGGAAGCGCTTACAGCCCGTACAGTCCGTCGGGTGGCGGGCGTTTCTGGAACGCGTGGGACTAGAGGAGGTGACCGTTTGACGAAGAGCGCGCTGAGCGACTGTTTCGATGCCAATCGAAAGTGGGCGGAACGGATGCGCGCGAGCGATCCGGAGTTCTTCGAGCGCCTCCGCCACCTGCAGCAACCGAAGCTGCTCTGGATCGGCTGTTCTGACAGCCGGCTCCCTCCGGACCAGATCATCGGCAGGGAGCCCGGGGAAGTGTTCGTGCACCGCAACGTGGGAAACGTCGTCGTGCACACCGACATGAACTGTCTCAGCGTTCTGCAGTACGGCATCGAGGTTCTGGGTGTGCACCACGTGATCGTCTGCGGACATTACGGCTGCGGGGGCGTCCGCGCGGCGCTGCAGCTGGAACCTCACGGGCTCATCGACAACTGGCTGCGCCACATCGGCGACGTTCACGCCCTGCATCGAGCCGAGCTGGACGCGATCGCCGACGAGGAGAGGCGGTCCGATCGCCTCTGCGAGCTGAACGTCGCGGCTCAGGTCGCGAACGTATGCCGGACGACCATCGTGCAGGGGGCGTGGCGAAAGGCCAAACCCCTCGCCGTGCACGGATGGATCTACTCGGTCAGCGACGGCCTTCTGCGGGACCTCGACATCTCGGTGTCGGGCGAGTAGCCTCTACACCAACAGGAAGGAGTAACCCTCCATGGCCACGGTGCTCTGCGTGCTGTACGACGATCCGAAGGGGGGATATCCGACTTCCTATCCCTTGAGCGAAATCCCCGCGATCGATCGATATCCGGGAGGCCAGTCGGTTCCAACCCCGAAGGGAATCGATTTCAAGCCAGGGGCTCTTCTCGGGAGCGTCTCCGGTGAGCTGGGTCTCCGCAAGTTCCTCGAGTCCCAGGGACACAAGCTGGTGGTCACCGCCGACAAGGACGGTCCAAAGTCCGAATTCGAGCGGGAGCTGCCCGATGCCGAGATCGTGATCTCGCAGCCGTTCTGGCCGGCGTACCTGACCGCGGAGCGCATTGCCAAGGCGAAGAAGCTCAAGCTGGCGATCACCGCGGGGATCGGTTCCGATCACGTGGATCTGCAGGCCGCCATCGACAAGGGAGTGACCGTCGCCGAGGTCACCTACTGCAACAGCATCAGCGTGTCGGAGCACATCGTCATGATGGTCCTGGCCCTGGTGCGCAACTACATCCCCTCGTATCAGGTGGTCGTGGACGGCGGATGGAACATCGCGGACTGCGTCTCGCGCTCGTATGACCTCGAGGGGATGGCGGTGGGCACGGTCGGCGCCGGTCGCATCGGCACGGCGGCGCTCCGACGGCTGAAGCCCTTCGATGTGAAGCTGCACTACACGGACCGGCACCGGCTGCCCGCCGAGGTCGAGCGGGAGCTGGGCGTGACGTACCACCCAGACGCCGAGTCGCTCGTACGGGTCTGCGACGTGGTCACTATCAACACGCCGCTCCATCCGGAGACCGAAAACCTGTTCGACGACGCGCTCATCGCGAAGATGAAGCGCGGCGCCTACCTGATCAACACGGCGCGAGGAAAGATCTGCGACCGGGAAGCGATCGCGCGGGCCCTGAAGAGCGGACAGCTCGCGGGCTACGCCGGAGACGTCTGGTTCCCACAGCCGGCACCCAAGGATCACCCGTGGCGGAGCATGCCGCACCACGGAATGACGCCCCATGTCTCGGGGACCAGCCTCTCCGCCCAGGCACGCTACGCCGCGGGCGTGCGCGAGATTCTGGAATGCTGGTTCGAGGGACGGCCCATCCGGGAGGAGTATCTGATCGTATCCCGCGGCGAGCTGGCCGGCGCCGGGGCCCATTCTTACAGCGCGGGGAACGTGACCGGCGGCTCCGACGAGGCGGCGCGGTTCAAGAGGTAGACACGGCGCCCGTCGAGAGGCAGTCGAATCCATGATCGGCCAACAACTCTCCCATTACCGGCTTCTCGAGCCCCTCGGCGCCGGCGGCATGGGCGAGGTCTACCGTGCGCACGACCTCCACCTGGACCGCGACGTCGCGGTCAAGGTGCTCTTGCGCGGCTCGCTCGCCGATCCGACGGCGCGCGAGCGCTTTCGCCGCGAGGCGCACGTCTTGTCGCGTCTCTCCCACCCAGGCGTGGCGACCATTTTCGACTTCGACACCCAGGACGACGTGGATTTCCTGGTCATGGAGTACGTCCCGGGCGGCACGCTCGAATCGCGATTGATGAAGGGGCCGCTCGACCTCGACGAGCTGACCCGAATCGGGTCGGAGATCGGCGACGCGCTCGAGGATGCCCACCGACGCGGGTTTCTACATCGCGACCTGAAGCCCGGCAACGTCGTTCTGACGAAGGCCGGGACCCCGAAGATTCTCGATTTCGGTCTGGCCAGGCTTCTGGATGCGTCCCACTCCGCGACCGGCCTGACGCAGGCGGGCACCATCATGGGCTCGCTTCCCTACATGGCGCCCGAGCAGTTGCGCGGCGAAGCGGATGCCTCGCACACCGACGTCTACGCGTTCGGCGCGATGCTCTATCAGATGGCGACCGGCCGCCGGCCATTCGAGCAGGAGCGCCCCGAGGCGCTGATGTTCGAGATCCTCCACGGCTCCACGCGTCCGGTGCGCTCGCTCCGTCCCGACGCGCCGGCGGAGCTGGATCGGCTGATCGACTCCTGCCTCAGCAAGGACCCCGCGCAGCGTCCCGCTTCCGCGGGCGCCGTGAGCCAGACGCTGCGGCGGCTCCGCGAGCCGGCGGGGCGCGGCGCCGAGCCTGCGCCGGACGTCATCCGCTCGCTGGCGGTGCTACCGTTCGAGAACGTCTCGCGCGACCCGGCCCAGGAGTACTTTGCCGACGGCATGACCGAGGCGCTGATCTCGGAGCTCGCGCGCTTGAAGGCGCTGCGCGTGATCTCGCGCACGTCGGCCATGAAGTACAAGGGGGTTCAGAAGGCCCTGCCCGAGATCGCGCGCGAATTGAGCGTGGACGCGATCCTCGAGGGGTCGGCGCTCCTGGTCGGCAAGCGGGTGCGCGTCACGATCCAGCTCATCTCCGCGAGAACGGACGCGACACTGTGGACCGATCGCTACGACGGCGAGATCGAGGATGTGCTCGACTTGCAGAGTCGCATCGCGGGGAGCGTGGCCAAGGAGATCGAGGTGCAGGTGTCCCCGCGCGAGGCCACACGACTGGCGCAACGACGCCCCGTGAATCCCGAGGCGCACGTCGAATATCTGAAGGGCCGCCATACCGCCACGGCAGGCTCGCCGCAGGCCATCGAGCTGGCCCTTCGGTACTACCATCGTGCCCTCGAGATCGATCCGACCTACGCTCCCGTATGGGCAGGAATGGCGTACTGCCACAACGTCCGCGCCAGCCGTGGCATGGCCCCGCCCGCCCAGGCGAATGCGCAGGCACGCGAGGCGGCGATGAAGGCGCTGGAGCTGGACGATTCCCTCGCGGAGGCCCACGCCGCGCTGGGGGCCGTGGCACTGGACGGGATGGACCTTTCCGGCGCCCTCCGGTCCTTGCAGCGTGCCGTCGAGTTGAATCCCGGACTGGCGAGCGTGCACGTCAGCCTTGGAAACCTGTACTACTGCACGGAGCGTCACAAAGAAGCACAAGAGGCCATGCTGAAGGGGCTCAGCCTCGACCCCCTGTCGATGATCATCCACACGTCCGTCGGGGACGCGTACTACTACGCCCGAGAGTACGAACGGTCGGTGGTCTACTACCGGAAGGCGGTCGAGCTGGATCCTCGCTTCGACGGCGCGCACACGGATCTCGCCCGCTCGCTCGAAGCTCTCGGCCGTTTCGACGAGTCCCGGCGCGAGTATGAAGAGGGCCGTCGAATGAGCGGCGGTGTCGCCGGTCCATCGTTCGGCCTCGCCCATCTCGAGGCCAGCAGCGGAAACGAGGCCGCTGCGCGGCGCATGCTTCAAGAATTGATCGCCGCCCGCTCGAAGCGCGTGGTGTCGGCGTGGGGCATTGCCGCGTTGCACGCGACCCTGGGCGACGTCGACGAGGCGTTCCGCTGGCTGGACGTCGCGTTCGAGGAACGCGCCACCGGGCTCATGTTCCTGCGCGTGCACCCACGTCTCGATCGAATCCGACAGGATCCCCGGTATCAGGCCCTGCTGCGAAGGGTGGGAATCGACAAGGTTTGAGCGCGAGAGCATTCTCCTTGACGGGCTACTACCCCGGGCGGATGCTGATGCCGTCAATTCTGGCGCTACCCCAACCGGCATCATGTAGCTCCCCACAGGCACCGACCCGGCCTTTTTCTCTCGAATGGCGCAAAACGAGGTGAGCCGCATGGCTCGAGCAGTTCTTGCCGCCCTCCCTTTCGCGGCTTTCCCGCCATGATCGGAGAGCAGCTCAGCCACTATCGCATCGTGGAGCAGCTCGGTGCGGGAGGCATGGGCGTGGTCTATCGGGCGGTGGATGAGCGCCTGCACCGCGATGTCGCGATCAAGGTATTGCCTCCGGGCACGCTCGACAGCGAGCCGGCCCGCCAGCGGTTCCGCCGCGAAGCAATCGCCCTTTCCCGCCTCTCCCACCCCCGCATCAGCACGATCCATGAGTTCGACTCGGTGGCCGACCGCGATTTCCTCGTCATGGAGTTCGTTCCCGGCGCCACGCTGGCCGACCGGCTGCAGCAGGGTCCGCTCTCGATAGAAGAGGCGCTGCGCATCGGGCGCCAGATCGCGGAGGCGCTGGAGGAGGCGCACGAGCAGGGCGTGGTTCACCGGGACTTGAAGCCGGGCAACGTCATGATCACCGAGAAGGGCTGGGTCAAAGTGCTCGACTTTGGCCTCGCGAAGCTGGTGGCGCTCGAGGGCGATCCCACGACTTCGATGGCGCCCAACATCACCGAGTCGCAGACAGTCATGGGAACGATTCCGTATATGGCGCCGGAACAACTCCTGGGGAAGCCTGTGGATCCCTGCGCCGACCTCCATGCGCTCGGGGTCATGCTGTACGAGATGACGACGGGAGTTCATCCGTTCGCCGCGGAGACGGCGCCCGGCATCATTGACGGGATTCTGCACCGGAAACCGGTGTCGCCAAGAACGCTGCGCCCCGACATTCCCCCCGTGCTCGAGTCGGCAATCTTGAAGTCGCTGGAGAAGGATCCGCGCCGCCGGTACGCGTCGGCGGCGCAGATGGGCCGGGAGCTGGACTTGGCCGCGCCCCAGGGGACGCCCTATCGCGACGTTCGTCCCCGCCGACGTGTCGGGATGCTCCTGGGAGTCTCGGCGCTGGCAGCGCTGGCCGGCTTGGCGGCATGGAAGGGGAGAGACGTCCTCGGCGTGCTTCCCTTTGCTCCGCGCATGCACGCGGTCGCGGTCCTCCCGCTCGAGAACCTCTCCGGAGATACGAAGCAGGAATACTTCGCCGAAGGGATGACCGACGCGCTGACCACGCAGCTCGCCCAGATCGGAAGCCTGCGCGTCATCTCCCGTAGCTCGAGCGCCGCCGCGCGCACCGCGGGGGGAGGCACCCGCGCCATCGCGCGCCGCCTCCAGGTAGACGCCCTGGTCGAAGGCTCGGTGGCGCGATCGGGCGATCGCGTGCGCATCTCGGCCAAGCTCATCGACGCCGGTCGGGACCGGTATGTCTGGGCCCAAAGCTACGAGCGCGAGATGACCGACGTGATCACGCTCCAGGGGGAAGTCGCGTTGGCCATCGCGCGTCAAGTCGGCGCGCGCCTTTCGCCCGGAGAGAAAAAGGAGCTCGCCGCGGCGAAGCCCGTGCGTCCTGAAGCGCTCGAGGCGTACCTCAAAGGGCGCCACTTCTGGAACCTGAGGACCAAGAGCGCGCTGGAGCAGGCGGTAGCGCAGTTCCAGCGGGCGGTCTCGCTCGACTCCAGCTACGCGCCTGCCTACGCCGGCCTCGCCGACGTCTACGTCATCCGCGATGCCTACTCCGGGGCGCGTCCCGGCGAGACGTTTCCCCGGGCGCGGGAGGCCGCGCGACGCGCGCTCGCGCTCGACGACGGCCTGGCGGAAGCGCACGCGGCGCTGGCCCGGGTGCGTCTTCACTACGACCGCGATCTACCCGGCGCCGCCGCCGAGTTCCGGCGCGCGATCGAGTGCACTCCCGGCTACGCGACCGCGCATCACGGCTACTCGATCTACCTCCGCGACGTCGGACGATTCCCAGACGCGATCGCCGAGGCGAAGCAGGCCCGGGCCCTGGATCCCATCTCGCCCATCATCAACGCCAATCTCGGCGACACCTACTTCTACGCGCGGCGATACGCGGACGCCGTCGCCCAGCATCGAGAGACGCTGGCCCTGGCGCCCGACTTCGGCCCGACGCACCTCTACCTGGGCTCGGCGCTGGAGCGCTTGGGCCGCTTTCAAGAGGCGCTCGCCGAGATCGAGCGGGCGCGGGTGTTAGTGGGGGACAGCGCCTACGGGCTGGGTGCTCTGGGGTTCACGGCCGCGCACGCCGGCGATCCGGCTCGCGCTCGCGCGGCCCTGGTGGCACTGAAGGCGCTGCATAGCGCGGGGCGAGCGCCGGCGACCGATATCGCGCTCATCGAGGTAGGACTTGGCGATCGCGAGGCCGCGATCGCCTGGCTCACGCGGGCCTATGAGGGAGGGGATGCGCTCAACAATCTGGGCGTGGATCCTCGGTTCGATCCGCTCCGCGGCGATCCGCGGTTCGCCACCTTTCTCGCCGGGATCGGCCTAAAACCGGATGTAGTGGCCCACCCATAGAGTGAAGAATCGGAGCCGTCGCTCCCGGATTCCGGCGGCGTCTCCGGGGCTCACCGCCTCGTGGGCGCGGGCCGACACGTCCAGGGCCAGCTTCGGCCGAAGATAGTATTCGACGCCGAGGCCGACATTGCCGCCAAGCCCCCATCCCGAGTTGACGTATTGCGTATCGCTCATCGGAAGCCGCTGCCGCGATTCCCATCCGTAGGCTCCTGCGCCGAAAGACGCGTACGGCCGAACGCGCGCTTCCGGTCCGCGGATTACGATACCCGCGGTGAGCGGATAGAGAAAAAGCGTTCCGGAACCGAGATGTGCTTTCCGGAAGCGCTGATAGCCCCCCATGAACTCCAGCGAGCCGAACCGCGCCTTGACCCAGAGGTTTCTCCACAGCGATACGCCGGTGGACGACCCGTAGGTGTCCGCGAACGACCCCCGTGGAAATCCGGCGTGCACGCCGAGAATGGGGCTTCCCAGGCCGCGCTCTGCCCGGCCGCCGCGCGGCGCGAGGCCCAGCCGCTCCAACTCCCGATGCGTGAGCAGCCCTCGAGGGTCGTGGACGAAGCGCGGGTGTCGGAACGCGTAGAGGTAGTACCACGGCTGCACGAGGTCTTCGAGGTAGGACTGGACCCGCGGAACGCGGCGCGGGTTGAAGCTGGCGTATCCGATGCCGGGCGAGGTGCGGTTCCAGCCCGGGTTGTACGCGGGTCCGAACGGAGCCCGATTCCCCACATCGGTCAAGCGGAACGAGCCCGCCAGCGACGGAGCGCTGGGATAGCCCCATCGCGCGGGGAGGAGCAGCCAGATCCAGTCGCGGAGCACCTCCGGGTGGCCGCGGTAATCGATGCGTGCGGGGTCCGGAACGAGGACCACCCGGAAGCGGTCATGTGTCAGGACACGCGTCGACTCGGCGTCGGCGCGGTACACGCTCTCGGTGTGGCCGAGCCCCGCCACGGCTTCCCACTCGCCCGCGAACGGAAAATTGCCGTGAGATCCGGCGTTGCGATCGCCGGTCAAGAGCCGCATGGGAGCGTTGAGAATCGCGTTGGCGCGCCCGCCGACGTAAACGACCGGGTGGGTTCCATCCCGGGTCTCCGGCACGTAGCCGCGCTGGGGGAGGCGCACGCTCCGCTCGTGGAAGAAGTAGTGCACCTCCGCAATGGAGTCCGCGCCGGCATTGAGGACGACGTTGACGTGCTCCCAGTCTCCCTCGTGATTTCCGAGGTAGTCGTTGAACGGATAGAAGTACCAGTACTGCACGACGACGCGCCCGCTTCCCTCGACGAACGGATGTGCCCACACGGTGGGCTGGGCCCAGGCCGCGCTGTCGGGACCGGCGCGCAGCTCCTCGTAGGAGTCCCACCACGCTCGCGGGGCTTCTCCAGGGAAGTCGAAGTACCAGACTTCGATCTCGTCCGGGCGGATCCGGTACTCGATCGCCGAATCGACGAGGCGCACGAGCGAGTCCGTGCCGACCGAGGCCAGCGGTATCGAAGAGGAGCTGCTCAGACCATAGGGCGCGGCGGCGATCCGGTCGACCTGGAGCATCCTGCCGAATAGCCGCGGATCGGTAGGGAGGAGTTGATACTTCCTGCCATCTCGCGAGGACGCGTCCCCTGACGGAAGTACAAGAGTGGGCGCGAAGCGCCGAACGAGCGCCTCGAGGGAGGAGCGGCGGGTCCCGGCGATGCCGTCGCCTCGATCGCCCGCCTCCATCTGCCCGAACAGCGAGTCGCCCGCGGCGTACGCCCCTCCAATGGGGGGACGCTGGTCGGGGCGGATTAGGTTGAGATAGGGCGTGCGGTCGCGTGTCGAGGCGCACCCCGTTACAACGAGAAGCGCGATGACAGCCGGGACATCGAGGCGCGGGAGGCGTGCCATGACGTTGCCCCCTCTCAGGGGAACGGGCGCGCCGCGGAAGGCGCTGGCTGCATAGGGTGGACGGCGGGGAGTATAGCGCGAACGCCGGGGTTCGGCTGCGCTAGCCGGCTCGGGCGAAAATCCCCCCGACGATGTCGGTCCACGCGTGAAGGATCATGCCCGGCTTGAGGCTCCTTCTCCACCACGCGAGCACCCCGAATAGGGCGCCGTAGACGGTGATCGCGACCACGTTCCGAATGCCCTGATAGCCGTGTGAGATCCCGAAGACCAGCGCCTGTAGGAGGATGGCGAGCGTCGCGCTCCCGGTCAGCGCTTCGAATTGCTTCTGCAGATAGCCCCGGAAGATCGCCTCCTCACAAAAGCCTGCCGTCATCGATAGCGCGATCCAGACCGCCACCTCGAGCGGATCGCGCGGGAGGAGGCTCGAGATCCCGGCCGCGGAATCGCTTCCCATGACTCGCTCCGCGGCCGTGGATGCGGCGGTCCAAGCGGCCCACACCGCGAGGGCGATGGCGGCATCACGCACGATGTCCCGCCAGCTTGTCCACCGTTCGCCGAGGAGATCGCGAAGGCGCGTCCCGGTGCGCTTGAGTCCCACCGCGGTGACGAATCGAAGCATCGCCCATTGCGCCGCGATCAGGGACAAGTAGAGCGGCAGCGCCGATCCGCGGTGCTCGACGAGGTGCGTTTTCGAGGAAGCAGCGTTCTGGAGATAGACGCCGTATCCGGCGAGCGCCAGGAGGAACGCCACCAGGACGGCCGTATGCCAGAGGGGAGCGATGAGGCGGCGCTCGCTGGGGCGATCCCTTGGCTCTGCGGGAGCCGGGGAATCTGGAGGAACTGGGGCTGCTTTGTTCATCTTGCGGTGTCCTTTTTGGGCGCCTCGCCGTGGAGGCCGCGGAGGGTGGCCAGAGTTTCGCGGGTCCATCGGAGGACGGCCCGCGAGTGGTGCTCGCCATAGCTCAGGGTGGCCAGCCAGAAGGGAAGGCTGGGGTGATCGCGCTGCTCCTCCAGGAGCTGGCGGCGGATGCCCTGGAAGGCGCGCAGCCTGGAGGACTCCTCGCTCCGGCGCTGCTCCAGCCAGGCAACCTCGTTGTCGACCCGTCCTGGAGCGCCGAAGAACAGCTTGAGCAGGAGCTCATTCCGCTGCGGGCCCGGGCGGGGCGGGTCCGCCCTCCACTCCCGCAGCGCCTTCCTGCCCTGCGCGGTGATCTCGTACACCTGCCGCTCGCGCGGCCCCGTGCCGGCCCGGCGCTTGATGAACCCTTGGGCGGCCAGGTCCCGTAGCGCCGGGTAGATCTGTCCGAAGCTCTCGCTCCAGTAGTAGCCGATGCTCGTGGCCACCTCTCTCCGGATGTCGTAGCCCGACATCGGGGCGAAGCTCAAGAGACCCAGGATGGCGTAGGGGGTGGATGGAGAGCGCGGTGACATATCTTAAAGATATATCACCGCCGGATGTCCGTCAAGCACTTAGCGGGCTAAAGACCCGGCCGGGCCGGGCCGATAGATCGTCGGGTGTCGGGCCCTCTCCACGGAAAGGAAATACCATGAGCCAACAGGCGCAATATTGGATCGAGACCGTCGCGCTGTGGCAGCCGGTGAAGACCGCCTTTTTCTTCGCCTGGGGGGCCGGCGACCCTTTCTGGCTTCTCGCACTGAAGCGGATTTTTCTTCTGATGCCGCTCGGCGCGGTAGTGCTGGGCTATTGGACTAGCGTCCTGAGCCTGCCGACCGTCGTCGTGCGCGCGAAGCGCCGCACCTTCGTCAGCCTGGTGCTCGTCACCTGGTGGGACCTGGCGCGCGCCACGTTCACGTTCTGGGGCGGGGTGTTCCGTTTCATCTTACGGCTCGCCATGTCCGTTCTGGGCCTGGCGCAGATCCTCGTGGTGGGCACCTGGGCGGTCGTCCAGGAGCTGGTCGCGCTGCCGCTCCGCATGATTCGCAGCGTCGGCAGCAATGTGCTCTCCCCGGGCGTTCCCTGGATCGCCGTGGTCATGACGGTCTTCTGGTGCGTGTTCGAGGCGACGATCTTCACGTACGTGATGACCTCGCTGGTCATCGACACGCTCTCGAACCTGGCCGGAACGCAGATGACGGAAACCGCGGTCCGGATTCCGCTCTTCCTCTTCATGCTCTTCGTCGTGCTCGGAAGCTACGCGGTGCTCTCCACGTGGGCGACGGCGCTGAAAAGCCGCGACTGGCCCTCGATCATCAAGATCGGCATCGTCGAATTGGTGGCCATGTTCGTCGAAGTGGTCTTCCTGTACCGCGAGTTCGTGGACGCGCTGGTGCCCTGGTTCGCCCAGCACACGTCCGGGAATTTCGACCTCGGGATTTTCGGCACGCTGGCGATCGCGGGCGTGACCTGGCTGGGGCTCCGCAGCCTGACCTGGTTCCTCTTCGCCGCCGCGGGCACCCCCACGATGATGGCGATCATCCAGCGTCAAGGGGTGGGGAACCGCGAAACGTCAGGTCATGCGCCGGTCGGGTTCCGGTTCTTCTCCGACACTTTCTCCGGACAGCTCCGGAAGGAGTTCGACTGGGTCGGCGCGGAAGGGGAGCGCCTTCTGGACGCGTTTCTCGTGCCGCCGATGCAGGTCGTCGCCGCGGCCCTCAATTTCGTCACGCTTCTGGTGGCGAACCGGCACTTCCTCGATCTGCCGCTCCAGACGGTGCGGGACTTCAAGGACGCGCGAACCCTGGTCGCGGAATTGGGCGGTCCGCGGCTCAAGAAGGCGGCCTGACATGCGCACACTCTCTCTGGCGGTCCTCATCACGGCGCTTCTCCTGCCGGCGAGCCTTACGGCCGGCGCCACGGGTACCCCCAATACGGCTCGGCCGGCAGTCGCGCCCGGCCGCCTCGTTCTGTTCGTCGGCGTCGATATCAGCGGCTCCTTCATGAACGGGAAGGATTTCGACGACTCGATCGAATTCCTGGCCCATTACATCCATGGGCACCTGAACGGTCTGGGCGGAATGGAGGTCCCGCATTCCATGTTCGTCGGGACGATCGGCGGCGAGAAAAAGGGAGAGGCGAAGACGCTTTTCCCTATCCAGACGTTCCAGGACCGCAGCGTCGAGGAGATCGCGGCGCAGCTCCGGGTGCTATTTCCGAGAAAGCAGGAGAACCAGTTCACGGACTTCAATGCCTTCTTCGCGCAGGTGGCCGAGATGGTGGATGCGAAAAAGCTCATCATGAAGCCAATCTCGATCGTGCTGCTCACAGACGGCAAGCCCGACCTGGGCGGAGCGAGCCGCGCGGCCAAGTTCCGGAGTATCAAGCTGAAGCCTCTCGAGAGCCTCTCCCGCAACATCACCCTGCGCGTCCTCTACACGGACGCGGTCACGGCGAAGAGCTGGCGGGACGAAGTGCCCCGCAAGCGGGTCAAGGTCTGGACGCAGGACGCCGTGGTCATGGCGGAATGGAAGAGTCCGAAGACCCTCATTCCCGGCAGGGCCTCCACCGATCAGCAGAAGTTCTACTCGTGGGTCCGGGACAACGTGGACTTCCAGCCGCGTCTGCGCCGGGTGAACTGAGGCGCAGCGGAGCCTGGCTCCGAGTTTCTATTTGACCCGGAAGCTGGAAAGCGACCCCAGAAGTCCGAGAGCCTGCAGCAACCAGATGATCACCGCGATGACGACGACGATATTCAGGATGCTCTTTATCTTTGCGTCCATGGGAATGAAGCTGTTGATGAGCCACAGCAGTACGCCCACGACGATCAGCACCAGCACGATATGGATCAGAGGCATTTCGGCTCCTTTCGGCCGCGAGAAATGCAGCACCCCCTGAAAACCGAGGCGGGAAGGATTATGCAGCCCGTACCCGGCAGGCGCAACCGCCGCCTGTCGATCAGAGGGGGCTCGTTGCTCTCGTCTTAGTGCGCTTCGATCGTGACCGAGTCGGGCAGATTTATCTTAATGTCCGCGTCGTCTTTCTTGTCGCTGACGGTCGCGGATCCCTCAGTCGTGCTGGCGCGCTTCTCCGCCGGTTTCCGCGTCATGGCCCACATCGCCACGGCTGCAACCAGGACGATGGCCACGACGGCGATGATCATGGTGTTCCGACCGCCACTATCGCTCTCTGCCATACCGTACCTCCGTTGGAAAGAGAACTTCGCCTAGGGCACCCGACGATCGCGAGAAGGGCCGCGACGAATCCCAGGAACTCGAGCATCGGCTGCGGCCAGTGGATAAGAGACGCCGCTGCGCTCATTTGACGCTCCATACTGCCCCAAGCCGGAGTACGTGTATAGTCGCGGCGTGACCGCTAAGGCGCTCATCATGATTGGAATGGCGGTTGGCTCCACCCTTGGAGGATTCATCCCGACGCTCTGGGGGGCCGATTGGTTCTCGATGGCCTCGATCGCCGGGAGCGCCATTGGCGGCCTCGCGGGGATCTACGCCGGCTACAAGTTGTCGCGCATGTGATGGCGCCCCAACCCTCCGCTCGTACGAGCCCCCCGGACGTGAACACTCAGCGCGCGAGCATCCTCACAGCATGCTCCGTCGCCGTCGTGGCCTACGCGGCGTGCGACATGATCCATGAGGTGATGGGTCACGGAGTCGCATGCGCGCTCACCCCCGGAGTCCGGGCCCTCTCGCTCTCCACCGTGGCCCTGCAGACATCCGCCTCCAGCCGCGCGGTCGCCGCCGCCGGATCGATCGCGAATATCGTGGCCGGAGCCCTTTGTTTCGCGCTGTTTCGAATGCGAAGAGGGTTCGACGCGACGCGCTATTTCTTGTGGCTCCTCGGCACGATCAATTTGATGAACGGCACCGGGTATCTGCTTTTTTCAGGAATCCTGGATTACGGGGATTGGGCCGTCGTCATCGCGGGACCGGAGCCGCACTGGATTTGGCGCGCCGCGATGATTGTGGCTGGGATCGTGGCCTATTGGGGCGTGGTGTGGTTCTCCGCGGCCCGTATGGCGGCCCTGGTGCGCAGCGGTTTGGTGAATCGGCAGGACGTGCGCCGGTTGGTTTTCTCGTCCTACCTGGCCGGCGGGCTTTTTCTCGTCGCGGGCGCCGCGCTCAATCCCATCGGTCCGCAGCTCATTCTTCTGTCAGGCTTGAGCAGCGGCTTCGGGGCGATGGCAGGTCTCCTCTACATTCCCGCGCTCGTCGAGGGGGACGCGAAAGATTCATTCAATCCCGCCCCGGCGCTTGACTTGAGTCGCGGATGGCTGGTTCTCGCCATCATCACAGCCGCGATCTTCGTGGGCGTTCTCGGCCCAGGCATAACGCTGCCTTATCGGTGAAGTTCGCTACATGACGGGAACGATACCTTGACCTGCCTGCCGCGAACGGCGTACTGTGCTTATAGACGTAAGGCAGACCCAGCCCCACGCTCTCCTGTCCGCTGGACCTGCCGCAGGCTTCCCTCGAAGTTCCTCCTGGGAAGTCGATCCTCGTGGCCGCGGATATTCCGCAGTGCGGGTCCGAACGGTAGAGCGCCTACGATCCGGCGACAGTCCCGGACCGTCTGTAATCGCATCGGCTCTCGCCGCACCCATCCTCATACTGGTCCACTAGCCTCCCGGGGCGTTGCCCTGGAAGAAATTCGTTTTCACGACGAGGGTCGCAGCCTGTCCCTGGCGATCGTGAAACGCTGGCCATGGACTGGGAAGGACAAGGACATGTTCTACAAGATGAACGAATTCCTCAGCATCGATCCGACCAGCGTCACGAAGCTGCGCGACGCGGGCATCGACAGCACCGATGACATGATGCGTGTTTGGGCCGATCAGCCCAAGCGCGAGGCTCTCGTAGAGAAGACGGGAATCACCATGGAGCAGTTCACCAAGTTCGCTTCGATGTCCCGTTTGGCGCGCGTGAAGAACGTTGGACCGAAGTACGTCGACGTGCTCCTCGCCGCGGGCATCGACGGACCGAAGAGCCTCTTCGAATACGCGCCGGAAGCGCTGGCGAAGAAGCTGGGCGAGGTGAAGGTGGAGAAGAACCTCACGAGCCCGGTCCCGCCGCTGGCCGAAATCTCGAACTGGTTCACGGATATGAAGACTGCAGGCGTTGCTGTCGTCTAGCTGACGGCGGCAGTGGGGGGAGGCGCCTCCCTACCGACACCTTGACCCACTAAAACGCCTTCTCGCTTTTGGGTCGGCCACGATCGAAAGGTCGTGGCCGATTTTTATTGCCGGATCGCTCCCGCTCCGGCATCTCGACTATCGCATTGTCCTCTTGTCCGGCCGCCGCCGCTGCTCCAGGTGGATCTTTCGCCACTTGCGGTTCTCCTCCAGCCGCAGCTTGACGTCGGTCTTCATGGCTTCGTGGCGGATCTCTCTCCCGACCTTGCGGTAGTTTTGATAGCGGGCCGGATCCAACACGCCGCTCTCCAGCGCCGCACGGACGGCGCAGCCAGGCTCCGACCCGTGCGCGCAATCGCGAAATTTGCACTGCGTGGCGATCGCCTCGATTTCCTCGAACGCGTGCGCCAGCCCCGCTTCTCCTTCCCACATGAGCACGGTCCGCATGCCCGGCGTGTCGAGCAGCATCCCACCGCCGGGAAGCGACACGAGATGGCGCGAGGTCGTCGTGTGGCGACCGCGGTCGTCCTCGCGGATCTCGCGCACGCGCATCACGTCCTCGCCGAGGAGGCGGTTCACGATCGACGACTTGCCGACACCGGAGGATCCGACGAGCGCGACCGTGCGCCCGGGGCCGAGATACGGCGCGAGCACGTCCAGCCCGCCCGGCTCGACCGAGCTCGTGATCTGCACGGTCACGCCGCGCACAGCGTCCGAAAGGCTCTCGAG
>JANLXD010000091.1:0-13520 GCA_031364935.1 Candidatus Eiseniibacteriota bacterium | reverse complement strand
AGCGTGGCTCGCGCGGATTGGCCACGTTCCCCTGCCTCCCTACATCGACCGTGCCGACGAGCCGGAGGACCGCGAGCGCTACCAGACGGTCTACGCGCGCCATCCGGGGTCGGTCGCGGCGCCGACCGCGGGACTCCACTTCACCGAAGAGGTCCTGGTGCGATGCCGCGCGCGCGGAGCCGCGGTGGCTCCGGTGACGCTCCACGTGGGCCCCGGCACGTTTCGGCCGGTCGCGACCGAAGATCCTGCCGAGCACACGCTCGATCCTGAGCCGTATCGCGTGCCGTCCGACACGGCGCGCGCGGTGCGCGCCGCGCGTGAAGCGGGAGGGCGCGTGATCGCGGTGGGCACGACCGCGGTGCGCACGCTGGAATCGTGGGCGCTCGATGGGAGGCCCGACGACGGCTCGTGGCGCGAGACCGGCCTCTTCATTCTCCCCGGATTTCGCTATCAGATCGTGGACGCCATGATCACCAACTTCCATCTGCCTCGCTCCAGCCTTCTCTTTCTCGTCTCGGCGCTCGCGGGACGCGAGCGGATCCTCGCCGCGTACGACGAGGCGATCGAAGCCGGGTATCGCTTCTATTCCTACGGCGATGCGATGCTGATCGCCTGAGCACCGGCGCCGGTCGCCGCGTGGCCCGGCAGGGACGGCGCGCCATCCGCGCGCCCGGCTTCGTTCTGCACGATGCCTCGCATTTCGCTCAAGTTTTCGCCACGCCTGCCGATCTGATTCGAGATATCCATCGCCTTAACTTCACCCCTTAATCCTCAGTAAATAGGCCACTTCCAGCCTCACTGATCAGAACCCGCCCACCCGGCACGTCCGTTGCCTTTTGCCAGGGTGTGGTGGCCGCCGCATCGCCCCCAAAACACGACGCCTGAGTCCCTGGGACAAGGAGGCCTTCATGTCACGCATCGTGAAGTCCCGCAGCCGGAAGAGCCGTTCGCTGGACGCCCATGCGCGCGTGCTGCGCGGCGTGGACGGGGAGAAGCTGCGCCGGTACCTCGCCTTCGTTCGCGCCGTGGTCGGTGTGTCGACCAAGAGCGCGGCTTCGAAGAGCGCGGCTCGCTAAGCGGACCATGAGCCGCCTCCTCACTCCTGAAGAGCTGGCCGCGCTCCGCGACGGCGCGCCGTATGTCCCGGCGCCGGTGGAGAGCTACCACGTCGTCGTGGACGCCGGGCACGCGGACCTGACGCCGGAATCGTTGGCCGCGCTCAAGGTCGGAGACGTCCTTTCGCTGGCGCGTCCCGCGAAGGCGCCGGTGGAGATCGTCGCGAACGGAACGACGGTCGCCTTCGGCGAGATGATCGCCCTCTACGGACGCGCCGCGGTGCGCGTCGTCTCCCTGGTGCGCACGGGCAACAGCACTGGCAACAGCACGGACGGGAGGAAGTCCGAATGAACGAGCTTCTGATCTACGCCACGGCGCTCGGCGCCGCTGCCGCGCTCCTGGTCGGATGGTTCGCGCTTCGGCCGCGGCGCGGGCACGGGCACGATCCCGCCCTTCGCGTGGTGGCGCGGACCGGTGTGGGCGTGGGGCGCACGCTCGTTCTGGTGGAAGTGGATGGACGCCGCCTCCTTCTCGGCTCGACCAAGGAGGAGTGGTGCGCGCTCGTCGACCTGGGAAGCGCCGAGCCGATTCCGTCCGACGATTTCTTCGAGGGGATCGAAGAAGAGCTGCTGCGCGCGTCCGGCTCGACGCGCCACCGCCGGCTGCCGTCCTAGCGGCCAGAAGTTGTGCGGCGCCTTGGCGCCGACGCGACTCTCTGGCCGGCGCCTGATCGGGGAATCGGCGCTGGATCGAGAAGCGGCAACAGGTTGGACCCGCGGCATACGAGTTGCACGACACATCCGCGAAACCGATATCAACTGACCGTTCTCCCATCGAGGCAGACCGAACACGCCATGACCGAGATCGAGAGCAAGGTCGAGCCGGCGACTGAGCGCCGCAAGCGTCCGGCGAAGAAGACACGCACGCCGCGCGCCGCGCGGAAGCCGGTGATCATCCCTCCGGCCATGCGTCCGCGGCGGCGCATCGTCGCCGTGACCAGCGGCAAGGGCGGCGTCGGCAAGACCAACATCGTGACCAATCTGGCGATCGCACTCTCGCGCCAGGGGATCCGCGTCCTCGTAGTGGACGGGGACCTGGGCCTCGCCAACGTGGACCTGCTTCTCGGCATCGCCCCCCAGTACGACCTCCAGGACGTGATCCTGGGCACCCGGAAGCTTTCCGACGTCGTTCTGGAAGGACCCGAAGGGATCCGCATCCTCCCCGCGTCGAGCGGCGTGGAGGAGCTGGCGAACCTGGACGAGTACCGCACCGAGGTGCTCATCCGCTCGCTCGCCGAGCTGGAGGGCGACGTGGACCTCATCCTGATCGACTGCCCGTCGGGCATCGGACGGAACGCGGTCTCGCTCGCCCAGGTCGCCGATCCGATCCTGGTCGTCACGACCCCCGAGCCCACGGCCTTCTCCGACGCCTACGCCATGATCAAGGTGCTGAGCCGCCGGAGCATCAAGTGCGTGCCGACGCTGGTGGTGAACGAGGCCGCGTCCGAGGAAGAGGCGGCCGCGGTCGCCAAGCGCGTCGGCTCGGTCGCGAAGCGCTTCCTGAACCTCGACGTCGAGTACTGGGGAGCGGTGCTCGCGGACGAATCGGTGCCCAAGTCGGTCCTCCGCCAGGAGCCCTTCCTCACCACCTATCCCTACTCGCCGGCGTCGAACTGCATCTACCAGCTCGCGCGCCGCGTGCTGGGGATGGCCCCGAAAGAGACGCATCCGGGACCCGGACCCCTGACCGTCGTCACGAACGACGAAGTGCCGGAAGAGGTGTGACGTGCGCGTCCTGATCATCCGCCTCACAGCGATCGCCGCCGCGGTGGCCGGGCTTTTGGCCGGCGTGCTCACCGCGTCGACGCGCGCGCCGTGGACGCTGATCGCCCTCCGCACGACCGTGGCCGTCCTCGTGGTTCTCGCCATCGGAGCGGGCACGGGATTGATTCTCATGAGAACCGCGCTCCGCCGCTACTACGAGAAGGACCAGGCGGTCCAGATCTCGCGGCGCGCGCGCGGGAACCGTTAGCTCGGGAGAGCACGACATGGCCTTCTCGTCGGTCCTTCACGCCCTTCAGAACCGCGCTCCGCGCTCCAAGAACCGGAAAGAGCGGCAGAAGGAGATCGCGCTCAGCAAGTACGCGCCGCTGGTGAAGTACGTGGTCGATCGGCTCGCGCTCCACCTCCCGAAATCGGTGGAGCGGGATGACCTCACGTCGGCCGCGATCATCGGGCTCTTCGACGCGATGGAAAAGTTCGACGCCTCGAAAGGGACCAAGTTCGAGACCTACGCCATCTGGCGGATCCGCGGCGCCATCCTGGACGAGCTCCGCTCCCTGGACTGGGCATCGCGCTCCATCCGTCGGAAGGCGCGCACCGTCGAGGAGGCCGCCCGCGGCCTGGGGCAGAAGCTGGGACGCGCGGCCACCGAGGAAGAAGTGGCCGACGCGCTGAACCTGAGCACGGCCGAGCTCTCCCGCCTGATGGACGAGGTGCACGGCACCGCGCTCCTCTCGCTCTCCAAGGCCGTCTCCACGGAGGACGACCAGGACTACATCCAGCTCGAGGACATCGTGGACGACCCCTCGCAGACCGACGCCCTCGAGGTGATCGAGAGCGAGCAGGCGCGCGAGGTTCTACTCGAAACGATCGACGGCCTCCCCGAGCAGCAACGTCTGGTGGTGGCCCTGTACTACTACGAGGAGATGACGCTCAAGGAGATCGGCGAAGCGCTCCACATCTCCGAGTCCCGCGTCTCGCAGATCCACACTCGCGCCGTGAAGACTCTGAAGGCGCGGCTCGCCCGAGTCCTCTAATGCCGATCACCACGATCGGCCGGACCGCGCTTCGACTGGCGGCCGAGCGGACCGTCACGCTCCCCACCTTCCCCGCCGTCGCCTCGCGACTCATCGAGGAAGTGGCGCGCCCCGACGCGACCTCGGAGGAGATCGGACGCATTCTCTCTCGCGATCCCGCTCTCACGGCCCGCACGTTGAAGCTGGCCAACTCCGACTTCTACGGCTTTCCCCGCAAGGTCGGCTCGGTCGACCTGGCGGTCCTGGTGCTGGGCACGCAGACCATCCGCGACCTGGTGCTCACGTCGTCCGTCGTCCAGGCGCTGGGGCGGACGGGCTCCTCTCTCGAGGGGATGTTGAGCCACTCGATGGCCTGCGGCATCGCCGCGCGGGCGTTGGCCGAGCGGGCGAAGTACCGCCTGACCGGCGACGCCTACGCGGCCGGCCTTCTCCACGACGTGGGGAAGGTCGTGCTGCGTCAAGCCGACCCCGAGCGCTTCGATCAGGTTCTGGCTCGTTGCCGCGCGTCGAACGTCGCGGCCGCCGAGGCGGAGCGGGAGCTGTTCGGGTCGGACCACGCCGAGGTGGGCGGATGGCTCGCCGAGCGGTGGGGACTCCCCGCCGACATTGTCGAGGCGATCGCCTGCCATCACCGGCCGGACGCCGCGACGCGGAACCCCGCGCTCGCGTCCCTGGTCCACATCGCCAACTTCCTCGCGCAGCGCGCGGGATACCCCTGGGCGTCCGGAGTGGACGACCGCGGGCCGGACGCGCGCGCCTGGGAGTCGGTCCAGCCGCACGGCGGGCGCGAGGCGCTCGTCCTGGGGTTGGTGGAAGACGTGATCCGCGAGACGGAGCGGGAGAAAGCTCTCTTCGCCGAGTTTCGCCGGTCGCAGGAGGACTGAATGGGATCCGCCGTGAAGGGAACGGGCCGGCCGGTGGAAATCCGGATCCGGTTCGAGCCGGGGTTGGGTGCGGCGCTGTACGCGTCGCTGCACGAGGGTGAGGTGGCGCCCCTCAGGGTGTCGCGGATCCTGGGACGGGGACGCGCGCTGCTCGATTACCAGGGGGTCACGCTGATGGCCCACGGCGTTCCGGAATGGAAGGCGGGAGAGACCTTCCCGGTAGTCGTCAAGGAGCTGGGACCGCCGTTGGTGCTCCAGCAGACGGGCGGGGGGCGGAACGAGCGGGTCACGGTCGTGGATTCGGCGGTAGTGCCGGGGTCGGTGCGGTCGGAGGCGCGGGGCGCGCGCGGCTGAGCATTCCAGGGAGGAAGCCATGAAGCAGCGTAACGGTGCGGGTTCGAAGCGACTGGTCGAGGCGACCGAGCGGTTCATCCGCTCGGAGCAGAAGCTCCTCGAGGTGCTGGGAAGCCGTCGGATCTTGAAGAAGAACGAATGCGACCACTTCGCGCGGGACCTGGCGCTTTCGGCGGCGAAGAAGCGCTCGTCGGACGTGTTCGCCAGCGCGATTTCGATCAATCGGAAGATCATGGCCGTGCTGGGCAAGGGAAAGGGAAGCGATGCGAAGTCCCGAGTCTCGGACGCCGAGGTGCTCGTCGATCTGAGCGAGATCGTGCAGCGGGAGAACTCGCCGCGGGCGTTCGACGCGGCTCTGGAGCAGGTTCGCCGCGCCGTGCCGTTCGAGAACGCGACCCTCTTCGTCCTGGACAAGGACACCCACACCCTCGTCGAGGCCTCCACGGTGGGCGAGCGGATCGACCTGATCGGCCACGTGCGCTTCGACCGGGGGACCGGCTTCTCCTCGTGGGTGGCGCAGTCGAGGAAGCCTGTGCTCTTGAACGACCTTCATCGCGAGGGGGGCTCGGAAGCCCCCAGCGTTCGCTCGTTCCTCTCGGTGCCGATCCTCGTGTCGGGCGATCTGGTCGGCGTCGTCAACCTGAGCCATTCGCGCCCGGGCGCCTTCGACGAGGAGAGCGCGAAGCGGGTCGCGCTCATGATGCTCCCCATCTCGGCCATGGTGACGCGGCTGGTGTTGCTCCGTGAGTCCGAGCGGCTGGGCACCACCGACGAGGTGACCACGCTGTTCAACAAGCGCGCGTTCGACCGCTCGCTCGAGAGCGAGATGGGCAAGGCCAAGCGGTACGGCCACAAGCTCTCCGTGGTGGTCCTGGACGTGGGGGCGGGCGGACGGGAGCGCGCCGGCTCGGCCGTCACGACCCAGGTCCTGTCGGACATGGGCCGGGCCCTGAAGCAGGCCGCGCGCGGCACCGACTGCGTCGCGCACTACGGCGTGGACGAGTTCCGGATCCTTCTCCCGCACACCGACACGGCCGAAGCCATGATCGCGGCCCAGCGCCTTCGGTCCCTGGTCGAGAAGCAGGCGACCGCCCGGCGCCGGAAGGTCACGGTGAACATCGGCGTGGCCACGTATCCGGCCGATGCCCAGGACTCGAGCAGCCTGAACACGCGGGCCGAGCGGGCGGTCCTCCAGGCGAAGAAGGCAGAGAAGGCCGCGCCGCCCATCGCGCCGTTCGACGAGGCGGCTGTCCACTAGCCCGATGCGGAGCCCGATGAAATCGAAAGCAGCCCCAACCTCCTCGACGCCGACTCCGTCGCCGACGCCGGCCGCGCCTGAAACCAAGGCGCGGATCCTGGTCGTGGACGACGAGGAGCAGGTGGTCCAGATTTTCCGGGACCTCCTGACCCAGCAGGGGTACGAGGTGGTCTCCAGCGACAATGGAGACGACGCCATCACCAAGGTCACGACCGGGAAGTTCGACCTGGTCCTGACCGACATCAACCTGCCCGGCGTGGACGGTCTGGAGGTGGTGCGCGCGACGAAGGCCGCCGACAAGGACACGGTGGTCATCCTGATCACCGGCTACGCCTCCACGACCACCGCGATCGACGCCCTCCGGCAGGGGGCCTACGACTACATCACCAAGCCCTTCGACCTGTGGGAGACCGCCAAGGCGATCGAGCGCGGGCTGGAGAGCCGGAAGCTCACGGTGGAGAACCGGATTCTGATCACGCAGCTGGAGGAGGCGAACGCCCTGCTGCAGCTCCACGAGGAGAGCCTCCGGCGAAAGGTGGAGCGGGCCACGCACCGGCTGAGCCGCCTCTACGAGGCCGGGAAGGCGATGAACCTGAGCCTGAGCCTCCAGTCGACGTGCGACGTCGTGGTGGCCCAGGCGGCGCGTATCACGAACGCGCGGGCCTTCCTCCTCTTCCTCCACGACCAGGCGAGCGACGACTACGAAGTGGTCGCCGCGGCCGGACTGCCGCCGGAGCGCTACGAGAAGCTCCGCTACTCGATGGGGATCGGGTACCACGGCCAGGTGGTCCAGAACGCGCAGGCGACGATCGTGAACGATATCGCGGGCAAGGTCGGCGTGGAGGAGATCCTCTCGGGCCTCAGGTCCGAGAACGCGCTGATCGTGCCCCTGGTCTCGAACGAGATGGTGATCGGCACGCTGACGGCGATCGACCACGAGGGGGGCTCGGAGTTCAGCACCGAGGATCAGGAGGCGCTGGGCATGCTCGCCAGCCAGGCCACCATCGCCGTCGCGAACGCGATCCTCTACGAGCGGACGAAGGAGCTGGACCGCCTGAAGTCGGAGTTCGTCGCGGTCGTGAGCCACGAGGTCCGCACGCCGCTCACCTCGATCAAAGGGTCGCTGGAGCTTCTGGGGGACGACCGGTTCCACAAGCTGCCGGCGCCGCAGCGGGAGCTGTTGGGCATCTGCCAGGCGAACACCGAGCGGCTCATCTCGCTCATCAACGACATCCTGGACTTCTCCAAGCTCGAGTCCTCGCGGCTCTCGCTGAACTTCGAGCGGATGGACGTGGGACGCGTGCTGATCGAAGCCGTCGAGAACATCCGGAATCTCGCGGCCATGAAGGGCGTGACGCTGGACGTGCGCATCGATCCCAACACCGGCCCGGTGGAGGCCGATCCGATGCGCGTGGGCCAGGTGGCGACCAACCTCATCGGCAACGCGATCAAGTTCTCTCCCGAGAAGGGGAGGATCGAGGTCTTCGCCTCGGGCGACTCCGGAACCGTGACCGTGTCGGTGAAGGACTACGGCAAGGGAATCGCTCCGCGCGACATCAGCCGCCTGTTCCAGCGCTTCGCGCAGCTCGACTCCTCGACCACCCGGAAGGCCGGCGGCACGGGCCTGGGGCTGGTCATCTCGAAGGGAATCGTCGAGCAGCATGGCGGGAAGATCTGGGTGGAGTCGGCGCTGGGCGAGGGGTCCACGTTCGTATTCTCACTTCCACGGAAGCGGGACGAAGCGGCGTAGCCCGGCGGCGCGCCGCCCGGGATAGCCGCCTCGTACTTCCTGCTGTAGGATGCCCCGCACCATGCCTACCGTTCTCAGCGTCTTCGGAACCCGCCCCGAGGCGATCAAGATGGCTCCCGTGCTGAAGGCGCTCACGGCCGAGCCCGGGATCCGCTCCCTGGTCTGCGTCACCGCGCAACACCGCCAGATGCTGGACCAGGTCCTGAGCCTCTTCGGCATCGTTCCGGACCACGATCTGGATCTCATGCGGGAAGGGCAGACCCTCACCGAGATCACGACCGGCGCCCTGACGCGCCTCTCCCCCTACTTCGACGAGGTGAAGCCGGACCTCCTCCTGGTGCAGGGGGACACCACGACCACCATGGCCGCCTCCCTGGCCGCGTTCTACCGCAAAATCCCCGTCGGGCACGTGGAGGCGGGGCTTCGCACCCACGACAACCTGTATCCCTACCCCGAAGAGGTGAACCGCCGGATCACCTCGGTGATCGCGTCGCGCCACTTCGCGCCCACGCCGCGCGCGCGGGAGAATCTGCTGCGCGAGGGGGTCTCCGAGGGGGCGATCGTGGTCACGGGGAACACCGTCATCGACGCGCTTCTCGAGGTGGTCGCCATGCAGCCGTCCCGCGTTCCGGAGCTTCCGCTGCGCGGGAAGCGGATCCTCCTCGTCACCGCGCACCGCCGGGAGAACTTCGGGACTCCGCTGGAGGAGATCTTCGCCGCGCTATGCGACCTGGCCCAGCGCTACCCGGACGTGGACGTGGTCTACCCCGTGCATCCCAATCCGCACGTGGACGGGCCCGCGCGGCGCGCGCTCTCGGGGACGGCCGGGGTCCACCTGATCCCGCCTCTCGAGTACAAGGCCTTCTGTGACCTGATGGCCGCATCGTACCTGATCCTGACCGACTCGGGCGGGATCCAGGAGGAAGCGCCGTCGCTCCGCAAGCCGGTGCTGGTCCTCCGCGACGAGACCGAGCGCCCGGAGGCCATCGAGGCCGGCGTGGTCAAGCTGGTCGGGCCGCACCGCCAGAAGATCGTGGAGGAGGCCGCGCGTCTCCTCGACGATCCGACCGCCTACGCGAAAATGGCGGGCGGCGGAAATCCCTACGGCGACGGGAAGGCGGCGAGCCGGATCGTGGCGATTCTGCGAAGGGCGCTGAGGTAGCACCCGGACGGGCGGCGCTTCCCGTTCAGTCCGCTGCGGCTTGGGCTCGGGCGCGCTCCATGCGGGTGATCGCGGCCTTGGCTTCCTCGTTGGCGGCCACCCCCGGATCCGCGTGGAGGTACTGATCCGCGACCCGGCGGTACAACGCGAGGGCGTCCTCCCTGCGGTCGAGCCGCTCGTACTCCTTGGCCAGGAGAACCATGGACTGGAACAGCATGTCCGGGTCGCCGCCGTACGGCGCGCGGGCGACCACGGCCTGCAATTCGGGCACCGCGCGGTCGCGGTCTCCCACGGCGATCAGCGCGCGGGCGAGTGCCCAGCGGCGCTGCGCGTCCCTGATGATGCCGGGGCCCCCCGGCCGCCCGTGTTCCATCAGCCGTGCGGCTTCTTTCCCCCTTCCTTCGGCCAGCGCGATGATCGCCGCCACGTAGTCGCGATTGTTGCGGTTGAATCTCGTGTCTTGCCGCGCCGCCACTCGCTCGAGCTCTCGGTAGGTCCGCCTGGCTTCATCCATCTTCCCCGCTCGGAGCGCCCAACGCGCGTACGGTGTCAGCCCCATGTTGTCGCCGCGAAGGCGCCGGATGGCGTCGCGCTGCTCGCGGGCGGCCGCCATCGCTTCGTCGTTCCGCCCGAGTTGAAAGAGGGCACGCGCGCGGAGTTCCAGAAGGGCGGGCGCCATCTCGGCCGCATGACTGCCCGACGCCGCCCCTCGAAAGCGCCCGCTCTCTCGCTCCGCGTCGCGGAAGCGACCCTCGGAAACAGCCAGCAAAGCCCGGGCGTACGCCAGGGTCGCCGGGTCGATAGGGACACCGGAGGAGACCACGTGGTCGAGGAGCGCCCGCGCCGAATCGGCGTGGCCGGTCATAGCGAGGAGGACGAAATGCATCCGCTGTGCCTCGCCGGCCTCGGGATGGCGGGCGAGGATTTCGCGCGATGCTTGGAGAGCGCCCTCGGAGTCTCCCAGCCGGCCCTGTGCGGACATCTCCTCGATCTGAGGGAGGAGATTCGTGGGATCGGCCCGGCGGAACCGCTGAGCATCCGCGTGAGCCCGAGGAAGATCTTCGCGCATCACATCGATGTCGAGGACGTGCACATACGCCACGGCGAATGTGGAATCGAGCGCGATGGCCCGATCCAGTGCCGCGCGCGCGCCGTCCAGATCGTCCTCACTGTGGAAGAGGGCTTCCCCCAAGCCGTAGTGCAGCTCTTTGTCGTCCGGATAGCGTTGGATCAGGGCCCGGTACTGCTTGGCCGCGCCGGCATAGTCGGCCGCGATCAGAGCGGCCAGGGCTCGCAGGGCGTCCTTGTCCCGCGCCGCCAACCGGTGGCCTGACCGGAGGGCGGTCTGCACTTCCTTTTGGGCCCCGGCGATGTCGTGCCCCCACCAGGCGGCTACCGCCAGGTGGTACCAGGCGAGCGCGAACGTCGAGTCGGCCTCGACGGCGCCCCGGAAAGCGTCGACCGCGGGATCCATGTCGCCGCGATAGAGCAGGTCGAGCCCGCGGGTATACGCGCGGTACGCGGCGGGGCTCCGCGTGGTCAGCTCGGCGATGTCGACCGGCTTCTGCTTTACCCCGAAGCCCGCCTGGGCCAGCCCGTCGCGGAGCGCCGCGGTGAGCGAGTCGACCGCGGCGAAGATGCCTTGCTCGCCTCCCGGGACGCGCACGCGTCGCGAGGTGAGCACTGCGCCGTTCGCGGTCGAAGCCACCTCGGCGCCGAGCACGACGTCGGGGCTGGTCTGATAGACGTACCCGGTGACGATGTAGGTCGCTCCGGCGCGCCGCCCGACGTCGAGCGCGTCCGCGCCCGACAGAGGACGGTCCGCCTTGCCCATCTGGCGCAGGACGTCCTGCACCCGCTGGGCGCCCACCACGGGGATCACCAGCGATTCGCCCAAACCCACGTTGAGGAGGCTCGCGGCCATGGCCGCCTCGCGGTGCGGGTCGGCGGGATCCTGCATGTTCTGGAAGGAGAGCACCGCGATCGAGCGCTCGGCCGCCTGGGCTTCGCCGCCTTGTTGCGGGCGAAAGACTCCGAAGAGATAGGCGAGCGCGGCCACGACGAGGATCGCGGGGATGAGAAGGAGGAGCTTCCGGCTGCGGCGCGGCGGGCGCGCACCGTGCGAGGTCGCCGCGGCGGTGGCGGCGGGCCCCGAGGGTCCGCCCGGTGCGCCCGCGACCGTCGTCGCCCGGAGCGAGCGAAGGTCGGACGCCATCTCCTCCGCGTGCTGATAGCGTTCCGCGGGCTCCTTCCGGATGCACTTCATGATGATCCGCTCCAGCTCGAGCGGAATGCCGCTCCGGAGCGCGGTCGGCGGCTCCGGCTGCTCGGAGCGGATGGCGTGGAACGTCGCCTCCAGCGTGGGACGCGAGAACGGGCGCTTCCCCGTGAGCGCCTCGTACAGCACCACGCCCAGGGAGAAGAGGTCGCTCCGCTTGTCCAGCGGCTCGCCCCGCGTCTGCTCGGGGCTCATGTGCTCCGCGGTGCCGGCCGTCGAGCCTTCCGCGGTGAGCCGCGTGTCTCCCTCGTGGAGCGCGAGCCCGAAGTCCGCCAGCTTGGTCGCGCCCTCGGGAGTGATGAGGATGTTCGACGGCTTCACGTCGCGGTGGACCACGCCGCGGCCGTGCGCATGGGCGAGAGCGTCGGCCAGGACGCGGCCGCGCTCGATCAGCTCGTCCACGGGGAGCGGGCGCCGCTCCAGCCGCTGCGCGAGCGTCTCCCCCTCGATGAACTCCATCACCAGGAAGAGCCGGTCCCCGTGCTCCTCCAGCGCGTAGATGGCGGCGATGCCCGGGTGGGAAAGCGCGGCCAGCGCGCGGGCCTCGCGGCGCAGACGCTCGCGCCGCTCCGGGTCGGACGAATCGGCGCGCGGGAGGAATTTCAGCGCCACGTGCCGGCCCAGGCGCTCGTCCTCGGCGAGGTAGACCTCGCCCATGCCGCCCGCGCCCAGCGAGCGGGTAATGCGGTAGTGGAGAATGTGTTCGTCAGGGGCGGGCGGCGGCATCCTGAGAAGCTAGTCTCCGCGCTCTCTTCTGTCTACATCGTGGCGTGGATGCCGGTATGATGGCGCGCATGGCCAAGAAAACTGAAACGCCCAAGCCAGCGCAAACCCCAAAGTCGGCCCCAGCCCCGGCCTCATCCGATGTTCCCATCCTGGTCGTCGACGCATTCACGTCCGAGCGCTTTCGGGGAAATCCCGCCGGCGTGGTGCTTCTGGAGCACCCGCGCGAGGCGCATTGGATGCAAGCGTTGGCGTCCGAGATGAAGCACGCCGAGACCGCCTATCTCGTCCCCGAGGGAGACGGGTATCACCTGCGCTGGTTCACGCCGGTTCACGAGGTGGATCTTTGCGGCCACGCCACCCTCGCGAGCGCCCATTCTCTGTGGGAGACGGGCCGCCTCGCGCCGGATGCGACCGCGCGATTCCGCACGCGGAGCGGCATCCTGACCGCGCGGCGGGCCGGCGGCGGGATCGAGATGGATTTTCCCGCCGAGCCGGCCTCTCCCGTGGCCCACGGCGACGTGCCGAAAGGGATGCTGGAGGCACTGGGCACGACCGCCCGGTACATTGGCAAAAACCGACTCGACTACCTGCTCGAGCTGGAGAACGAGACCGCCGTCCGCGAGCTTTCGCCCGATTTCCGCCGGCTCGCGGCCACGGAGACGCGGGGGATCATCGTGACCGCCGCCTCCGACACGCCGGAGTTCGACTTCGTGTCGAGGTTTTTCGCCCCCGCTTTCGGGATCGACGAGGATCCGGCCACCGGTTCGGCCCACTGCTGCCTGGCGCCCTACTGGACCGCGAAGCTGGGGAAGAAGGAGATGGTCGGATACCAGGCCTCCGCCCGCGGCGCCACGGTGCGCGTGGTCATGCGCGGGGAGCGGGTTGGGTTGATCGGAAACGCAGTGACGGTGCTCCGGGGGACGCTGGCGGGGTGAGGGTTCGGTAAGCGCGCTCGCTCCGGAGGATTACGTGAATTTTGCGGGCGCGGCCAATATTCATCCAAGTCTCATTGACAGCCCCGCGCGGCGCGTGGTACCAATCGGGCGAACACGGGGGGCCCCAACGTTCGGAGCCTTCCGCCTACCAAGTGACTAGACGGTTGACATCTCGAACACCACGGACGGGGTCGACAACGAACCGACTAGCCAGCATTACCTGCGCGCTGTTTGCCGCGATGTTCTTGGCCGCGATGCTCTGCGTCGTGCCTCCTCGCTCCGCCTTGGCGCAATCGTCC
>JANLXD010000015.1:0-2141 GCA_031364935.1 Candidatus Eiseniibacteriota bacterium | reverse complement strand
GGCCGACCTTCAGCGCGGGCTCCAGGAGATGGACGCCTGGGAGCGCGAGCATCCGGGGAAGGACGCGTCGCATTTCGCGGCCCGGATGGCGCTTCCCTCGCGGGAGATGATCTCCGATTTCCTGCGCGACGTGACGCCGATCGCCGACCGCTGGAAGGTGGGGACCGAATTGATCCAGCCGACGGGGTCCTTGATGGACGTGGTGACCGGCGAATCGTCGGGGCGGGCGGAGACCTACCGGAGGGCCGAGCTTCAGTTCCGGCTTTTCGCGACCTACCAGTCGCTGGGCGAGTACATGCGCGAGGTGGAGGCCATGGAACAGCTGGTCATCGTGCGCTCGGTCGCGGTGCGCTACAACGCGCTGACCGAGCCGAAGCTGGCGGCGGACGTCACGATCTGGCTCTACGGCACGCCGTAGCGCGGGGAGACCGATGAACTGGGTTCGGGATCAGGCCAAGCAGGGGATGAACATCCGGACGTACGTCCTGCTCGGGCTCCTGGTCGCATCACTCGTCTACGTGCAGTCGCTGGATCGGCAGCAGAAGGCATCGCGCGCCCGCGCGCGGGCCGCCTCGGTCGCGCCGGCTGCCGCGGTGGCCGCGGCTCCCGCTCCGAAAACGGGGCCGTCGACGCCGACCGAGCCGGGCTGGGGACGCGATCCCTTCGACCGCCGGTTCGGCGTGGGAGGGCCCGCGCCTTCGTCGCGGCAGTCCCGGCAGACAGCGCGGGAAGAGCCGGCGCTATGGCTACAAGGGGTGATGAACGGCCCCGCGGGAAGGACCGCGCTGATCAACGGCGAGGTCTACCGCGAAGGGGAGCGAGTCGGCTCCCGGGAAGTCTTGCAGATCGGGGCGCGGTCAGTCTTGTTGTTGAGCAACGGGACCGTCACGACGCTCACCCTCAAAGGAGACGGTTCATGAAGCGGATCCTCGCCGCGCTCGTCCTGGCCGTCGCGCTTCTCGCGGCGCCGTGGAGCGCGCCGGCACAGCCGCAGGGAAGGGCGACGTTCAGCTTCAAGGGGGCCCGCGCGCAGGATGCGCTCCGCCTGATCGCCTCGCAGTTCGGGATGAGCATCGTGATTGGCCGGGACGTTCCCGGCACGCTCACGGCGAACCTGTCGCACGTGACCTTCCTCCAGGCGGTGGAGTACGTGGCGGAGGCGACGGGCGCCGACTATCGGATCGACGGGAACGTGCTGCTCGTGAACCCGGCGGGAGTCACATCGCGGCTCTTCCGCCTCAACTACCTGGATCCGTCGGCGGCCGCGGGCGCCGTGCGCGGGCTCTTGAGCGAGAAGGGAACCGTCGAGCCATTCTCGGGGCGGCCGTCGGCGGTAGTGGGAGTCCCGGCCGGGGGCGGCTTCCTCGCCGAAACGCTGAACGGCTCGCGCTCGAACGCCATCCTGGTCACCGACACGCCATCGCGCGTCGAGCGGGTGGCGGCGCTGCTCGCGCAGATGGACTCGCGGCCGCGCCTGGTCTCCATCGAGGCCAAGCTGGTCGAGACCACCCTGGGCAAGGATGAGAAGCTGGGCGTGGACTGGCAGCTCCGCGCGAGCGCGATGGGTGCGGTCCTGCCCACGACGTTTCCCATCCCGAAGCGCACGGGCTCGGGGGACTTCACGGCCACGCCCAATCCGAACAACCAGGTCGGCGGCGTGGGACCGGCTTTTCCGCCGGGGCAGAATTTCCCGTACGCGACGCCCGGCGACTACGTCTTCGGAAAGCTCTCGTTCCAGGAGTTCTCGGTCGCGATGGACATCCTGAAACAGACCTCCAACACCAATCTCGTGTCCGCCCCCACGATCACGACCCTCGATAACCAGGAGGCGGAGATCGTGGTCGGCACGGTGGTGCCGATCGCGAAGTACGAGCGGCTCAAGGAGACCGGCACGCTCGAGATCATCGGCTACGACGAAAAGAAGATCGGCGTCCGGCTCCTGGTCACGCCGCACGTGGCCGAGGATTCGACCATGATCCTGAGCGTCAGCCCGGAAATCAGCGAAATTCTCGAATACCGGGGGCAGTTCAACGAGCGGCCGGTCACCTCCACCCGGTCGGCCGTCACCCAGGTGGTGGTGCGGAGCGGGGAGACCGTCATGATCGGGGGTCTGATCAAGACAGTCGACCTCCAGATCGTGC
>JANLXD010000001.1:0-8533 GCA_031364935.1 Candidatus Eiseniibacteriota bacterium | reverse complement strand
CTCCGCCTCCGCCCGGCACGACGCCGCGGTTACTTGACGAAAGGGGAGTTCGAGGCGGCCTGTCGCTGGAAGTCCCCACGTGCATCCCACCTGTTTCGCACGAACACTCGCCAGCGAATCCGCAGCGCGACCACGGCCGCCCTGGGCACCCGCAATGAGCGCCGGCGCCTCGAGGCGCTGCTCACGCTCGATGGCGTCTCGGTTCCGATGGCCTCCGCGCTCCTCACACTGCTGGACCCCGAGCGATACGGCGTGATCGACATCCGCGTATGGCAGCTGCTTTACACGATCGGGGCGGTCGAGGGAAATCGCGCGGGCACCGGATTTACGTTCAGCCACTGGTCGCGCTTCCTGGACGTCATCCGGCATCTCTCGAGGCAATTCGAGATGCCGCCCCGAGCCATCGAGCGGACGCTCTTCGCGGTGCACCAGAAGTACCAGGAAGGGTTGCTCTACCGCAGCTAGAGCGAGTGCAGTCTCCGGGCGATGTCGCGGCCGAAGGAGACGAACTGCGCGAGCTGCCGTGACTCGCGCATCCACTGTGCGGTCCAGGCGTTGCCGCTTAGCCCCGTGGTGTCGTGGCGCAGCCACTCCCGCCACGCCATCGGGCAGCCCACCCCGAGCGACGGGATGTCGTCCGCGACGAAGCCTTCCGTGTCCCCTTCGCGAATGAGCACGCGGGGCCCGACCCAGATGCGCCGCTCGTCTTCCGCGGAGGGCGCCACGCCGTAGTAGGCGAGCGTGCCGAAGTACCGCATCCGATCCTCTCCCGGCTGCGGCATCGAGCGGGTCGCCCAGTGCCCGCGGCGGTCCAGAAGGGTGGCCCAGTCCTCGACCGCCTGGAAGTCGCCGCTCCCCATGTGGCACGTGTCCTGGGCCGCGCGCCGCACCGCCTGCGTGAACATCCTCATGGCGTTCGCCTCGCGCGGAGATCCCGCCGAGTCCAGCCGGGCGGCCTCATAGGGAATGAACTGGTTGCTGTCGCTCAGCGCGAGCCGGAAGAAGTTCGTGTAGATGCGCTGCGTTCCGCGTGCGGAGGCGAAGCGCGCGGGATCGCTCTCGTGCTCCATCACCACCGGTTCGAGCAGTACGCGCCGCCAGGCCTCGCGCGCGACCATGCGCCCGACGCCGGAGGTGGCGAGCACCCGCTTCTGCACGGCGGGGTTCGAGAGCGAGGTGGCCCACGTGGCCGCGCGGTAGCCGATCGAGTAGCCCGACAGCGTCCCCACGACCGTTGCCACCACCGAGACTGGTTTCACGAAATCGAGGCTGGTGCGGTACAGCTCGTCGAACTGGTCGGGCAGGAGCGTGGGCGCCGAGGACTTGGGGAGTTCGAGCCAGAAGCCGTTCTCCACGTGGCCCCGCACCGCGAGGACCGGGTAGCGGGTGCCGCTCATCGCGCGCCCGTAATCGCGTCCGCCCGATGGCTTGTTGAAGCGGCGCGCATCCACATCGTATTCACTGAAGACGCGCCCGCGCGAGGAGAGCTCGACGACGAAGTGCGAGCTGGAGTCGTAGGGGTCGTCCTTGTACGAGAACACGCTCAGGTTCTCGAACAGCTCCTCGAACGGCATCCCGGTGGTGTCCGGGCGCGACTGCTTTCCCGCGATGAAGCCCAGGGCGAAGAGGGAGAGCAGGAGCAGAAGGAGGCGGCTCTTCAGAATCGATTTGATGGTGCGACCGAGGAATGGGGCGACCTTCGTCCGTACCAGGCGTCTCGTCTTCACGGAAGTGGGCTCCCGAGTTGGTGGTATCGGCGACATGGACGCGTGGCGCCGGAGGCGGCCCCCGATCGCGACGCTGCACAGTAGGTTATCGGCGCAAGGGATTCGCTTCTGGAGGGCCCGGTCGAGGTGTACCCTCGTTTCCGGCCGTTCGGGGCGACGCGGCGGCCACTCGGGGCGATCTTCGCTCCCTAGTCGTTTGCCGCCAAGGAGATCGGACCCGCCATGCCCCGACGCACTCCGTCCTCCCTCGCGCTGCTCGCGTCCGCGTTAACGATCGCCACAGGCTGCTCCGTTTCCAAAAGCACACCGCCGCCGGCCGCGGGCCTGGTCGGCGCTTGGCGCTCCCACATCGAGTTCGAAAACGGCCTGTTCGCCGAGGTCCACGATCTCGAGTTCCTGTACGCGTTCAACGCTGGCGGCACGATGACCGAGTCGTCGAACTATGACGGCGCCCCGCCGGTGCCTCCGGCCTACGGCGTCTGGCGCGAGGTCGCCCCCGATCAATACGAGGCGAAGTACGTCTTCTTCATGACGAAAGCGCCCGCAACCTTCGGCGAAGTAGCCAAGGGCGGCGGGTGGCTCCCCGCGGGGCACGGCGTCGTGACCGAAAAGATCCGCGTAGCGGCGGGCGGGGATTCGCTCTCATCCACGGTCATGCTCGACCTGTTCGACAAGGCGGGAAACCCTGTTCCCGGGGGCGGCCGAGGCATCGCCCGCGGCGTGAGGATCCGGTTCTGAACTTTCGCTTCGCCTCAGCAGTGCGATGCTCGATGATCGCGGCGTGAGTCCCCGCGTCTCGAAGACCGAAGCCGGTCGCCAGGTCCGCTCGCTCTACCGGTCCCTGCTCGCCGGGTGGAACGAGCGCGACGCAGGGAGCATGGCGGATCTCTTCGCCGCCGACGGGCACCTCGTCGGATTCGACGGGAGCCAGTTCGAAGGAAGCGCGGACATCGCCGCTCATCTGGGACAGGTCTTCATGAATCACCCGACGTCCATGTACGTGTCCAAGGTGCGCGCCGTTCATTTCCTTTCGGACGACGTGGCGATGCTGTCGGCGGTGGCGGGGATGGTGCCGCCCGGAAAAACCGAGATCAATCCCGGCGCGAACGCGGTGCAGACCCTGATTGCGGTGCGAAAGCCGGACAACTGGCGCATCGCCCTTTTCCAGAACACGCCCGCCGTGTACCACGGACGCGCCCACATGGTCGACAAGTTGACGGAGGAGCTCCGGCAGACGCTGCGGGAACACCGGGGATGAACCCTCCCCCGGACCGCTTTCAGACGGCGCGTCTGACGCTCCGCCGGCCCACGCTCGACGACGCGCAGGCCATCTTCGAGGAGTACGCCGCGGACCCGGATGTGACGAAGTACCTCGTCTTCAAGCCGCATCACGAAGTGGAGACCGTACGGGTGTTCCTTCGCGAGTTGATGGCCGCGGTCGAGGAAGGGACGCGTATCCCCTGGGCGATCACGCTCACCGGCGCCGACCGACTGATTGGAATGCTCGAGATTCGCATCGACGGCGTGGGGGCGAACCTCGGGTACGTCCTCGCGAAGCAGTATTGGGGCCGCGGCTACATGCCGGAAGCGCTTCGCGCCGTGGTCGACTGGGCGATGGCTCAACCGGAGATCTACCGAGTATGGGCCTTCTGCGACGTGGACAATCAGGGCTCGGCGCACGTCATGGAGAAGATCGGAATGCAGCGTGAAGGCATCCTGCGCCGGTGGTCGGTATCTCCGAACGTGAGCGACGAGCCCCGTGATTGCTTCTGCTATTCGGTGGTGAAGGAGTAGCGGCGCGCTCGGTCAGCTCGGGGCGGGCTGAAACAACTCGATGACGTTGCCTGAGGGATCCTCGCAGAGAATCTGCTGACCGCCGGGGCCGCTCAGGATATCGTTCCGGAACGGGACCCCTTTCTCCCGCAGCATCGCGACCAGCCCCGGCAAGTCCTCCACTTCGAGCACGAAGCGATTCCATCCGCCGGGGACCGGCTTTCTCCCGTCGGGCATCGGCTTCGCGGCCGACGCCATCGGCCCCGCGACCCACAGGGTCAGGCCGCCGCGAGCCAGGATGGCCATGGCCGGCCCGAACTGCTGCTTCACCTGGAAGCCGAGCAGGCCCGTGTAGAAGGCGACGGCCTCGTTCACATCGTGGACCAGGTAGCGCATCGCGGGCATGGCCCCAGTCTAGCCGATAGCACCCGCCCCGGCTGCCTGCTACCGTACGCGCCCATGGCCTCCGTCTCGCTCGCCGCGCTCACGCTCACCTACCCCAACGGGACGCGCGCCGTGGACGGTGTGGACCTTGAGCTTTCGGACGGCGCCTTCCTAGCGATCCTGGGCCCGTCGGGGTGCGGCAAGTCGAGCCTTCTCCGGTTGATCGCGGGGCTCGAGACGCCGACCGCCGGCTCTGTCGGGATGGACGGACGCGACGTGACGCGGCTCCCACCCAAGGACCGCGACGTGGCGATGGTCTTCCAGGGGCTCGCGCTCTATCCGCACATGACGGTGGCTGAGAACATGGGGCTGGGGCTCCGCGCCCGGAAGACGCCAGCCGTGGAGGTGGACCGGCGCGTCCGGGAAGCGGCGGAGACGCTCGGGCTCACGCGCTACCTCGCGAAGCGTCCGCGGGAGCTGTCGGGAGGCGAGCGGCAGCGCGTCGCGCTGGGACGCGCGCTTGTGCGCCAGCCCAAGCTCTTTCTCTTCGACGAGCCCCTCTCCAGCCTGGACGCCCAGCTGAGGCAGGAGCTTCGCGAAGAGCTGGCGCGGCTCCACCGCCTCACGCGAACCACGTCCATCTACGTGACGCACGACCAGAAGGAAGCGCTCTCCCTGGGAGACCGCGTGGCGGTGATGCGGGCCGGGCAGGTGCGGCAGCTCGCATCGCCCGAGATGATCTATCGCGATCCCCGCGACCTCTTCGTGGCGCGATTCGTGGGCGAGCCGCCGATCAACTTGATCGAGGGGGAGATCGAAAACGGAGGCCGAGGCGCGGCGTTTCAGGCCCGCGGCTGGCGATTGGAGCTGGGCGCGCGCGCGCCGCGCGCGGGAAAGGCGCTGCTGGGGCTCCGGCCGGAATGCGTGGTGGTCGCGGACCCCGGTCCCGCCGGCGGCTCGGGCGAGATCCCCGCGCTGGTTGAGCGCGTGGAGCACCTGGGCGGCGAGTCGCTCCTCCACGCCGGAGGGGAGTGGGGTCACCTGGTCGTGCGCCTGCCGCCCTCTTCGCCCGCCCCCGAGGCGGGCGCTCGCGTGCTCCTCCGCCCGGACCCTGCCCGGGCCATCCTGTTCGACCCCGCGACCGGCGAGCGGCTGGGCTAGGTCCCGATGGCATGCCGGCTGGACCAGGGGGCCTCTACACCATAGGCGCTCCGCGTGTGCTAGAATTATCCCTCAGCCACGCCGCTTCGAGTGCTGCCGTCCCCCACCTGCACCGTCGCGGACCGACACCGCGCCAGCCAGATTCGGCGGAGACCCCCATGATCCGGGCTCGATCGTCCGTAGGAACCACCCGCGGGTCCGATCGCTGCCACGTCCCCGCCCTTTTCGCCCTGCTGGCCGCCCTGCTCCTCGCGTCCCAGGCGCACGCACAGACCAAGCCCCTCGTGATCCAAGGCAACCAGGAGCCCGGGTTCCGCTCGCCGGGCTACGCGCCCGACGTGCTCCTGGTCAAGTTCTGGGACAACGTTGGCCCTGACGAGCGCCAAGCCGCGGTGACCGCCGAAGGCGCCTCGCTCACGCGCGCCATCACCGACGATGGCCTGGTGAAGATCCACCTTCGCCCCGGTCAGAGCGTCATGGATGGGGTGGATGTCTGGAACCGGCGCACCGACGTCGAGTACGCGGCGCCGAATCTCTACGCCCAGGCGTTCTACACGCCCAACGACACGACGATCGCGACCTTCGACCTCGCCTGGAACCTCCGCGCGATCCACGCCTACGAGGCGTGGGACGTGGTCACGGGCGACCCGAGCATCGTCCTCGCGATCATCGACACCGGAATGGCGTTCGAGGACCGGGTCATCCCCGGCTACGAGCGCCCCTTCGTGAAGCCGGGCGTGACGATGTACCGCCGCTCCCCCGATCTGCCGGGGCCGTTCCGGCCGGGTTGGGATTTCGTGCACGACGATCCCGACCCGAACGACGACAACGGCCACGGCACCAGCGTGGCCACGATCGCCGCGGGCGCGGCGAACAACACCGCCGGCAGCGCCGGGGTCGCGTTCGGCATCACGCTGATGCCCATCAAAGTGGTCGACTACCGGAACGATTCGAGCATGGAGTGGATCGTGGGTGGGATCCGCTTCGCCGCCGACCACGGAGCCGATGTGGCGAACCTGAGCCTGGGGTTCCCGCCCGTCCGGCTGTTCCGCGTACTGGGGTACACGGAGGATTTCCTGGCCCACATGTTCAAGCCGCTCCGGGACGCCGTGAACTACGCGCAGCGGAAGGGCACCATCCTCGTCGCCTCGTCGGGTAACTTCGGCGCCCCTCAGGTAAGCCTCCCGGCCGCCTACCCGGGCGTGATCGCGGTGGGCGCGACGAACGTGGATGACGCTCGCGCCAGCTACTCTTCCTTTGGGACCGATCTGGATTTCGTGGCCCCCGGCGGCGACTTCACCGAGCTGAACGGCGATCACGTCCAGGACGGCGTGGCCGCGCTGAGCATCAAGCCGTTCCGCTCGGAGGGCTCGCTCGCGAATCCCGACTCGTTCGGCGTGTTCATCTCCTTCGGCACGTCCAACTCCGCGCCGCACGTCTCGGGCGCCGTCGCGCTCCTCCTGTCCCTCGGCGTACGCGGCCAGGGCCAGATCGAGTCCGTGCTGCGCTCCACCGCCGTGAATCGCTTCCAGTCGAACAACGCCTTCAGCACGCGCTACGGGTATGGCTTGATCCAGCTCGACGCCGCGGTTCGGAAAGCCGCGGGCGGCGGCGCCGCTGCCGCAGCCGCGCTTCCCGGCACGCTTCAGGCGCGGATGGAATCGGGGAATCCTTCGAGCGGGGACGCGCGTCTCTCCTATCGGCTCACGCGGAGCGGTCCCGTCCGCGTGCGGGTCTACGATGCGCGCGGCTCCCTGGTGCGAAGCCTCGATGACCGGGTCGCGCAGGCCGGCAGCCACACGATCGCGTGGGATGGCCGGAGCGCGTCCGGATCGGCCGCGCCAAGCGGCGTCTACTGGATGCGCGTCGACTCGCCCGAGGGATCGGCGGTCCGAAAGGTAGCGCTGCTGCGGTAGTCTCGACCAATTACGGATTCGAATGTCCACGGAGGGATTCCCCGGATGATCGCCCAACCGCTTCGCCGCTTCCGCCTCGCGGGCATCGGCCTCGCCGCCACGCTCGCCCTGACGCTTCTCGCCGGCCCTGCCTCGCGGCCCGCGTCGGCCGGCGTCCCGACCAAGGAGACCGCCCTCCAGCGGATCCAGCGATCGGTGGCCCGCATCGACCGCGAGGCCGCCACTCCCGAAGGTGAGGCGCGCGTGGTGCAGCGCTTCGCCGCCCAGTTCGGCATGCCCGAGGATGAGCTCCGCGCGAAGCGCGAGGCGTGGTCGCTCAGCTATGGCGAGCTGGCCATGGTCTACGGCTTCGCCCGCGCGGCGCGGAAGCAGTCCGCGACGCTCCCGGAGCAGATCGTGGACATGCGCCGGTCGGGCCTCGACTGGAGGGCGATCGCGAGGAAACTGGGAGTCAACATCGACACGGTGGCCTCGCGTGTCCGCCGGAACGAGCCGCCGCGCCGTTAATCGGCGCGCGCGCGTGAGCCCGATGCACTCCTCGGTGTCGATCTGGATCGCCGCGCCTCCCGAGCGCGTCTTCGACCTGGTGGCCGACCTGGAGCGTTGGCCGGAGCGCCTTCCCCACTACCGATACGTGCGGGTGCTCGCGCGCTCGGGCGGCGTCACGCGCGCGCGCATGAGCGCGCGCCGCGGCTTGATCCCCGTCTTCTGGGAGGCGGAGCAGGTGCCCGACCGCGCGCAGCGGACCATCCGATTCCACCACGTCGGCGGCGTGACGCGGGGCATGGACGTCCTCTGGACGCTCACGCCGGAGCGGGACGGTGGTCGGGAGGGCACCCGCGCCGCAATCACCCACGACCTCGATTTCCGCCTGGGCTGGGCCCCGGTCGGCCGCATCCTGGCCGAGCGGGTGATCGCGCCGCAGTTCATCGAGCCGATCGCCGGCGCCACGCTCCGCCGCTTCAAGGCGATCGCCGAGGGGCGCGAGACGGCGAACCTGAACGCGCCCGCGGTAGCCCGCACATGATCGCGCCCTCGCCGCTCCGCCGCTGCGTCGTCACCGGGCTCGGCCTGATCACCCCCATCGGAACGGGACGGACGGAGTTCTGGCAGGGAGTTCGCGAGGGGCGACGCGGCGTTCGTCCCGTGACCCGCTTCGACGCATCGGCCCTCCGGACGCAGATCGCGGGCGAGGTGCCCGACTTCGACCCGGGCGCCCACATCGACGGAAAGCGCCGCCATCGGCTGGACCGCTTCGCGCAATTCTCGATCGCCGCTTCGCGGATGGCGCTGGACGACGCAGGGATTCAGATCGGCACGGGGCCGGGCGGCGTGCGCGCGGAAAACGCCGCGGTCGCGATCGGCTCGGCGCTGGGGGGCGTTCCCTGCGCGGAAGCGGACCACGCCGACTTTCTCGCGTCGGGGCCGCGCTCGGTGCCGCCCAGTCTGGCGCTCCGCGTCTTCGGCGGGGCGGGGGCGTGCAACGTGGCGATCGAGATCGGCTCCCGCGGGCCCGCGCTCGGAAACTCCAATTCCTGCGCCTCGGGCGCCATCGCGATCGGCGAGGCCGCC
>JANLXD010000555.1:0-2130 GCA_031364935.1 Candidatus Eiseniibacteriota bacterium | reverse complement strand
TGGGACGTGTTCGCGGTGACCACCTACCTCACCATCTCGCTCTGCTTCTGGTACACGGGTCTAATCCCCGATTTCGCCACGCTCCGCGATCGGAGCACCGGATGGAAACGGGGCATCTACAGCGTCCTCTCACTGGGGTGGCGCGGATCGGAGCGGCACTGGCAGCACTACGAGCGCGCCTACATGATGCTGGCCGGCCTCTCGACGCCGCTGGTCCTCTCGGTGCACAGCATCGTGTCCTTCGACTTTGCCACGTCGATCCTTCCGGGGTGGCACACGACGATCTTTCCGCCGTACTTCGTCGCGGGGGCCATCTTCTCGGGATTCGCGATGGTGGTGACCCTGCTCGTGATCCTGCGCCGCGTGTTCAAGATGGAGGACTACGTCACGCTCCACCATCTGGAGAACATGAACAAGATCATCCTCGTCACGGGGATGATGGTGGGCTACGCCTACGCCACGGAGTTCTTCATCGCGATGTACAGCGGGAACCAATTCGAGAGCTTCACGTTCATCAACCGGGCCACCGGGCCGTTCGCATGGGCGTACTGGATCATGGTCAGCTGCAACGTAATCGTGCCGCAGGTGTTCTGGTTCAAGCGCTTCCGCCGGAGCATCGTGGTCATGTTCATCGTCTCCCTTCTCGTGAACGTGGGGATGTGGTTCGAGCGCTTCACGATCATCGTGACCTCGCTGCACCGCGACTTCATCCCGACGGTCTGGTCGTACTACAAGCCCACGATCTTCGACTACTCGGTGATCGCGGGCTCGTTCGGGTTCTTCTTCATGTGGTTCCTCCTCTTCTGTCGCTTCTTCCCGACCATCTCGATCGCCGAAGTGAAGTCGGTGCTCTGGAACGCGAAGAAGGCGACGGGGCGCGTGCCCGTCACGACGACCGAGCCGGAGCGGGCCCATGTATAACCCCTTCCGGAAGCCGAAGCCGCTCCGCGGGGTGCTCGCGCTGTACGACAATCCCGACGCGCTCCTCGGGGCCGCCGCGCGAATCCAGGAGCACGGCTTCCGAAATGTCGATGCCTACACGCCGTATCCGGTCCACGGCCTCTCCGAGGCGCTGGGCATCGGGAAGTCCTGGGTGCCCTACGTCACGCTGGTCATGGGTCTCTCCGGCGCCATCCTCGGGCTCGCGTTCCAGATCTGGACCTCGGCCGTGGACTGGCCGATCAACGTCGGCGGGAAGCCGATGGTGTCGTTTCCCGCGTTCATCCCGATCACGTTCGAGTCGGGCGTCCTCATCGGCGGCACGATGACGCTCGCGGCGCTCCTCGTGGCGTGCGGGCTTCCGAACTTCCGCGAGCCGATCCTGGACCGCGACCTGACCAACGACCGGTTCGGTCTCTTCATTCCCGAGAGCGGCCCCGAGTGGAACGAATCGCGGGCGATTCAATATCTCAAGTCGACGCGGCCGGTGGATCTCAGGGTGATCCGTGGGTAGCCCCGTGTGCGCGCGCGGGCCGGTGCGTCCGGCTCTCCTGTTGGCGGCCGCGCTCGCGGTGGCGGGGACGGGTTGCCAGAAGCGCTCGCCGGCGATCGAGTACATGCCGAACATGGCGTACGGGCCGCGCCTGGCCGCGCAGCACGAGGATCCGCTCCGTCCGGGCTATTCGATCAATCGGCCGCCGGTGCCGGGGACGGTGCCGCGCGACTACACTCCGTATCGCTACGCGCAGCTCGACACGGCGCGCGTCGGCGAAGAGCTGGAGAATCCCCTCCCGCGCACCACGGAGGTGATCCTCCGCGGGCAGCGCGTCTACGGAAACACCTGCGTCGTCTGCCACGGCCCGAAAGGGGACGGGCAGGGGTACATCGTTCCCATCTATCCGACGCCCCCCCAGCTCTTCTCGGACAAAGTTCGGAACTGGAGCGACGGGCGCATTTACCACGTCATCACGCGGGGACAGAATCTGATGCCCAGCTACGCCTCGCAGATCCTTCCCGAAGACCGGTGGGCGGTGGTCCACTACGTGCGCGCGCTCCAGCGCGCCGCGCACCCGCTGCCGCAAGATCTGGCGCGGAAGAGCGGCGCCGACAGCTCGGCCGCCGATACCACGGCCGCCGCCGCCGCCACCCCGGCGACCCACGCCGAGAGCCCGACCCGATGACCGCCGCCTC
>JANLXD010000550.1:0-3253 GCA_031364935.1 Candidatus Eiseniibacteriota bacterium | reverse complement strand
TGGGACTACATCTTCTCCTTCATCAAGACACGCGCCCACGATTCCGAGGCGATCCTGCCCGACCGCTCGCAGGTCACGATGGACCAGCCGTTCCTCCGCGCCTACACGCAGCTCGCGGTCAAGACCTGCCACCGCCGCGGCATTCACGCGATGGGCGGGATGGCCGCGCAGATCCCCATCAAGGGAGATCCCGAGGCGAACGAGCGCGCGATCGAGAAGGTGCTCGCCGACAAGCTGCGCGAGGTGAAGGACGGGCACGACGGCACCTGGGTCGCGCATCCGGGCCTGGTTGCCATCGCGCGCGAGGTGTTCGAGGCCCACATGAAGGGTCCGAACCAGATCGACCGGAAGCGGGAGGACGTGCAGGTGGACGCTCCCGACCTGCTCCGGATGCCGGAAGGCACCCGCACCGAGGAGGGTCTCCGCCTGAACGCGCGCGTGGGGATCCAGTACCTCGAGGCCTGGCTTCGCGGGAACGGCTGCGTGCCGCTCTACAACCTGATGGAGGACGCGGCCACCGCGGAGATCTCGCGGGCGCAGGTGTGGCAGTGGATCCGGCACGGCGCGACGCTCGAAGACGGGCGCGCGGTCACGCCGGAGCTTTTCCAGAGCATCGTGGACGATGAAATGAAGCGGATCGCCGGCGCTGTCGGGCCGGAGCGGTTCCGCGATGGACGTTTTGAGGAAGCACGGGCTCTCTTCACGCGGCTTTCCACCGCGGAGACGCTCGAGCCGTTTTTAACCCTACCCGCCTATGCCCAGTTGGAAACCGCGCGGTAGCGCCAAGGAGAATGAACGTGACCAAATCTCGCCTCAAGCCAACTCCGAACAACCAGGACCGCTGGGCAGGGATTGTCCGGCCGTATAACGATAAGGATGTCGCCGCGCTGCGTGGCACCGTGAAGGTCGAGTACTCGATCGCGCGCATGGGCGCCGAGCGGCTGTGGGAGCTGTTGAACACGCAGGACCGCGTCACCGCGCTGGGCGCCCTGACGGGCAACCAGGCCGTGCAGCAGGTCAAGGCGGGACTCCAGGCCATCTACCTGAGCGGCTGGCAGGTGGCGGCCGACGCCAATCTGGCGGGTCAGACGTACCCCGACCAGAGCCTCTACCCGGCGAACAGCGTGCCGAGCGTGGTGCGGCGCATCAACCAGGCGCTCCTCCGCGCGGACCAGATCGAGACCGCCGAGCGCATTCGCGCCGCGAACGGAAACGGGAACGGCCACGCGAACGGCAAGGCGAACGGCAACGCGAACGGCCACGCCAACGGCAACGGCCAGGCGAACGGAGACGCCCCCCGGTACTGGATGGCGCCGATCGTGGCGGACGCCGAGGCGGGATTCGGCGGACCGCTGAACGCATTCGAGCTGATGAAGGGGATGATCGAGGCCGGAGCGGCCGGCGTCCACTTCGAGGACCAGCTCTCCAGCGAGAAGAAGTGCGGCCACCTGGGCGGGAAGGTGCTGGTGCCGACGGGGCACTTCATCCGGACGCTCGTGGCGGCGCGGCTCGCCGCCGACGTGATGGACGTTCCGACGCTGGTCATCGCGCGCACGGATGCGGACAGCGCGGGGCTTTTGACCAGCGACATCGACGCCCGGGACCGCGAGTTCGTGACCGGCGAGAGGACCCCCGAGGGCTTCTTCCGGATCAAGTGCGGCATCGACTGCGCAATCGCACGGGCGCGTGCCTACGCGCCCTATGCGGATCTCCTCTGGTGCGAGACCTCCACTCCTGATTTGAAGGAAGCGCGGAAGTTCGCGGAGGGTGTGCACGCCGAGTTCCCCGGAAAGCTGCTCGCGTACAACTGCTCGCCGTCGTTCAACGGGAAGAAGAACCTGGACGACGCCACGATCGCCAAGTTCCAGCGGGAGCTGGCCGCGATGGGGTACCGGTTCCAGTTCGTCACCCTGGCCGGCTTCCATGCGCTGAACCACTCGATGTTCGAGCTGGCGCGCGCCTACAAGGAGCAGGGGATGGCGGGCTACGTCGCACTTCAAGAATCGGAGTTTGCCGCCGAGGCGCACGGCTACACGGCGACCCGGCACCAGCGGGAGGTCGGCACCGGCTACTTCGACGAGGTCATGCAGGTGATCGCGGCGGGGTCGGACGTGGCCACGCTGGCGCTCCGCGAATCGACCGAGGCGGCCCAGTTCCGCGCCGCCCACGCGAAGCCGGAAGCACAAGCCTCAGCGGCACCGGCGGCACCTGGGGCGTAGGCCCGACCGCGGCGTCAGAGCGCAGCAGTTACGCTGAGACCTCGGCGGCGTCGAGCACTTCGCGGACGCACTTGATCAGGGCATCTGGCGTGAACGGCTTCTGGATGTAGGTGACTCCGGCGTCCAGAACACCGTGGTGCACGATGGCGTTGTCCGTGTATCCGGACATGTAGAGCACCCGCGTCCCGGGGCGCCCCGCGATCACCAGGTCCGCCAGCTCCCGTCCGCTCATTCCCGGCATGACCACGTCCGTCAGGACCATGTGGACCGGCTCGCGGTGCTCCGCGATCATGCGGAGCGCCTCCTTCGGGCCGTGAGCCGACATCACGTTGTAGCCCGCGTCGCGCAAAATCTCCGCCACTAGATTGAGGAGCGACTCTTCGTCCTCCACGACCAGGATCGTCTCCCAGCCGCGCGGGACCACGCGCGCCGGCGGCGGCGTGGGCAGGACCTCGTCGGGCTCCAGGTGCACGGGCAGGTAGACCTTGAACGTCGCGCCCTGGCCGGGCTCGGAGTAGACCCACATGTGCCCGCTGCTCTGCTTCACGATCCCGTAAACGGTCGATAGCCCCAGGCCCGTGCCCTTTCCCAGCTCCTTCGTGGTGAAGAAGGGCTCGAAGATGCGCGCCCGCGTTTCCGAGTCCATGCCGACGCCGGTGTCGCTCACCGCGATCATGACGTAACTCCCGGGCTTCACGTCGGGGTGGCCCCGCGTGTAGCTCTCGTCCAAAACGACGTTCGCCGTCTCGATCGTGAGCTTCCCGCCGCGCGGCATGGCGTCGCGCGCGTTCACCGCCAGGTTCATGAGCACCTGCTCCAGCTGGAATGGATCGGCCTTCACCGGCCCGGCCTTTTCCGTCAAGGACGCCACCAGCTCGACGTCCTCGCCGATCTGACGCGTGAGCATGGCGCTGAGATTGCCGACGACCTCGTTCACGTTGATGACCCGCGGCTGCAGCACCTGCTGGCGGCTGAACGCGAGGAGCTGCCGCGTCAAGGACGCCGCCCGGTCGGAGGCCTTCCGGATCTCCGAG
>JANLXD010000443.1:0-3755 GCA_031364935.1 Candidatus Eiseniibacteriota bacterium | reverse complement strand
CCGGCGGCGGAGCGGCGGCGGCGGTCGAAGAGCAGACCGAGTTCGACGCGGTGCTGATGGCGGCCGGCGAGAAGAAGATCAACGTGATCAAGGTCGTGCGCGAGCTGACAGGCCTCGGCTTGAAGGAAGCGAAGGACCTGGTCGACGGTGCGCCGAAGGCGGTCAAGGAGAAGGTTTCCAAGGAAGAAGCGCAGTCCGTGAAGCTGAAGCTGGAGGAAGTCGGAGCCACGGTCCAGGTCAAGTAGCCGGCCGGCGGGGCCTCCGAGGTGTTCCGGTAGCGGGCGTTACCGAAAGGGTGAAATCGAGTGAAACCGATTCGCGGCAAGGAGCGGCGGAGTTTCAGCAAGATCGATCGGGATTGGGATCTTCAGATTCCCAACCTGCTCGATGTCCAGCTGGATTCGTTCCGGAGTTTCCTGCAGGCCGATATCGACCCGACGAAGCGTAAGACCGAAGGGCTTCAGGAGGTCTTCCATAGCGTCTTTCCGATCAGCGACACGCGCGAGTTCTTCTCGCTGGAGTTCGTGCGCTACGACCTCGGCGAGCCGAAGTACTCGGTGGACGAGTGCCAGGAGCGCGACCTGACGTTCTCGGTCCCGCTCAAGGCCACGCTCCGCCTGCGCGTGCGCGAGGAAACCGAGGAGGGTCGGAAGGACAAGAGCATCATCGAACAGGAAGTCTATCTCGGCGAGCTCCCCATCATCACCGACAAGGGGACGTTCATCATCAACGGCGCCGAGCGCGTGATCGTCAGCCAGCTCCACCGGTCGCCGGGCGTGTTCTTCGACGAGACCCTCCACCCCAGCGGCAAGAAGCTGTACACGGCGCGCATCATTCCGTACCGCGGCTCGTGGGTCGAGTTCAGCCTGGACGTCAACGACATCATGTACGTCCACATCGACCGCAAGCGGAAGCTGCCCGTGACCGTGCTGTTGAAGGCGCTGGGCTACGTGTCCGACCGGGAGATCCTCGACCTCTTCTTCGAGACCGAGGAGGAGGAGATCGGCGGCGCGCGCTCCAAGAAGGAGCCGGACGCGCTGGGCAAGGTCGCGGCCGAGGACGTGGTAGACGAGAAGACGGGCGAGGTCCTGCTCGAGGCGAACGAGATCATCACGATGGAGCGGATCGAGGGGCTCCGCAAGGCGGGCTTCTCCACCGTCAAGACGTTCGTGATCCCGCATCGCGACGAGGCGGACATCATCCGCAACACGCTGAAGAAGGACTCGACCAAGACGGAGGAGGAGGCGCTCACGCGCATCTACAACCTGCTCCGGCCGGGCGAGCCGCCGCGCGCCGACACGGCGCGGGACATCTTGAAGAAGCTGTTCTTCAACCCCAAGCGCTACGACCTGGCGAAGGTCGGCCGGTACAAGCTGAATCGCAAGCTCCCGCACGACCTCTTGCTGGGTCCCAAGGAGAAGCGGAAGAAGCTGGGGCTGACGGTTCCCGACGACAACCAGACGACGCTGGGTCCCGAGGACTTCCTCGTCATCATCAACTATCTCCGCACGCTCCGGCTGGGCGCGGAGATTCCGGGGCTGGTCGTCACCACCGACGACATCGACCATCTGGGCAACCGCCGCGTTCGCGCGGTGGGCGAGCTTCTCGCGAACCAGTTCAACGTGGGTCTCGCGCGCATGGCGCGGATCATCCGCGAGCGCATGACGCTCCAGGATGCCGACCAGGTCACGCCGTACGACCTGATCAACGCGCGGACCATCTCGGCCGTGATCCAGAGCTTCTTCGGCTCGAGCCAGCTCTCTCAGTTCATGGACCAGACGAACCCGCTCGCCGAGCTGACTCACAAGCGCCGGCTGTCGGCCCTCGGGCCGGGCGGGCTCACACGCGACCGCGCGGGGTTCGAGGTCCGCGACGTGCACTACACGCACTACGGGCGCATGTGCCCCATCGAGACCCCCGAAGGTCCGAACATCGGGCTCATCTCCTCGCTCGCGACTTACGCGCGGGTGAACGACCTGGGCTTCCTGGAGACGCCGTACCGTCCGGTGAAGAACGGATCCGTCGACAAGAAGACGGTGAACTTCCTCTCGGCCGACATGGAGGACCAGTACAAGATCGCGCAGGCGAACGCGCCCGTGGACGAAGACGGGCACCTGGAAGGCGCCCAGACGGTGCGGGAGCGCGGCGAGTTTCCGTTCGTCGAGCCCCAGAACGTGCAGTACATGGACATCTCGCCGATCCAGCTCGTCTCGCCCGCGGCGGCCCTCATCCCGTTTCTCGAGCACGACGACGCGAACCGAGCCCTGATGGGCTCGAACATGCAGCGTCAGGCGGTGCCACTTCTCTTCACCGAGCCCCCGCTGGTGGGGACCGGACTCGAAGGGAAGGTGGCCGAGGACTCGGGCGCCCTGATTCTCGCCAAGCGGCCGGGAACGGTCGAGGCGGTCAGCGGCGACAGCATCCTGGTCCGCTACGACCAGCCCGACGGGAAGGCGCGTACCGTGGATTACTCCGAGCTCGCGGGCGTGGACGCCTACAAGCTCACCAAGTTCCGCCGCTCGAACCAGGACACCTGCCTGAACCAGCGGCCCCTCGTCAACGAGGGAGACCGCGTGAAGAAGGGGCAGCTCCTGGCCGACGGCGCCGCCACCCGAAACGGTGAGCTGGCGCTGGGCGCGAACGTGCTCGTCGCCTTCATGCCGTGGGGCGGATACAACTTCGAGGACGCCATCCTCGTGTCCGAGCGGCTCATCAAGGACGACCGCTTCACCTCGATCCACATCGAGGAGTTCGAGCTTCAGGTGCGCGACACCAAGCGCGGCGCCGAGGAGATCACGCGCGAGATCCCGAACGTGAGCGAGGAGGCGGTGAAGAACCTCGACGAGGAAGGGATCGTGCGGATCGGGGCCCGCGTCAAGGCGGGTGACATCCTCGTGGGGAAGGTCACGCCCAAGGGCGAGACGGATCTCACCCCCGAGGAGCGGCTGTTGCGCGCCATCTTCGGCGAGAAGGCCGGGGACGTGCGCGACGCCTCGCTGAAGGCGCCTCCGGGCATGGACGGCGTGGTCATCGACACCAAGGTCTTCAGCCGCCGCGAGAAGGACGAGTCGACCAAGAAGCAGGAGAAGCGGAAGATCGACCGGCTCCGCCGCCAATCGAAGAAGGAGCGGGACCGGGTCCTCGAGACGCGCGCCGCGGAAGTCTCCCGCGTGCTGCTCGGGGAGTACGTGAACAAGTGGATCGAGGGCGACGACGAGAAGTCCGTCGTTCGGAGCGGAAAGAAGATCGACGAGGAGTTCCTCGAGAAGGCGTCCCTCGAAACGATCCCGTACCGCACCTCGATCACGCGCGACGACCAGGTGAACGAGCGCTTCTGGGGAATCATGGAAGGGGCCATGCGGGCGCTGGACCGGGTCGAGAAGAACCTCGAGAAGGAGATCGAGAAGGTCACGCGCGGGGACGAGCTTCCCCCCGGCGTGGTCAAGCTCGTGAAGGTGTATGTCGCCAAGAAGCGGAAGCTCTCCGTGGGCGACAAGATGGCGGGACGCCACGGCAACAAGGGCGTCGTCGCGAAGATTCTTCCGGAAGAGGACATGCCGTACCTCCCGGACGGGACCCCGGTGGACATGGTGTTGAACCCGCTGGGCGTGCCGTCGCGAATGAACATCGGGCAGATCCTCGAGACGCACCTGGGCTGGGCCGCCCACGATCTCGGCACCAGCATGGCGACGCCGGTCTTTGCCGGCGCGACCGTGGACGAGATCAAGGCGTGCCTCCGGGACGCGAGCCTGCCC
>JANLXD010000355.1:0-2757 GCA_031364935.1 Candidatus Eiseniibacteriota bacterium | reverse complement strand
CAGAACGAGGTTGCGCGCCGACGTGCCGCTCGCGATGGCGTCGGCCAGCGCCACCTGACCCGACTCGTCGATGATCATGGTGTCGAGGGTTCGATCGAACTCCGGGCGCGCGAAAAGCCATGCCGTGCCGGCGAGGAGCTGCAGACCGGGGTCGAGCAGCTCTTTCCATTTGTCAGAGGAGTCGATGAAAGATCCTCGATAAGCCTGATCCTCCTCCGTGTACTTCTTCCGCCCACGGAACCGAAATCCCTGCTCCTCCGCCTCTCGCTCGATCTCGAGGAGAAGCTTGTTGATCGCCTTGTGGCTGTTCGAGGTCACACCGACACGGCGCCCGGCGCGCATCAGCGCGACTGCCATTTTCGCACCCTGCCAGGTCTTTCCCGCCCCCGGTGGTCCCTGTACGAAGAGATACGAGCCGTCGAGCGTCAGCGCGGCCTTGGCCGGCGAGGACCCAAGGTCGACATGAGGCGCGGCTCTCTCTAGAACGTGGACAAGGGCGGGATAAGCGCCGTCGGCGGCAAGATGGGATCGAGCGAAGCGCAGCACGGCGTCACGTAGGACTTGGTCCTTGATCGGCTTTCCCGGGATGAGCCCCCGCGGGAGTGCCTCACCGGCCCGTGACGCGGCGCGTCGCAACTTGACGATCCCCCGCTCATCGTCGACCTCGACGTCGTATCCGCTCTTCGTTATCGGATCCACGCCATGCCGGCGGATCTTGTGGTCCTGTGCCGGGAACGAAAGCGTGTAAACAAGCGAGCGCTTGTCCGGCACCGGCTCACCGACCTGGGAGAGCCCGCCGATGGTGGCCGTGTCCTCGATCAGCTCAGGCTCATCCTTCTCCAGGCGGTCGTACCACTTCCACCACTCGGGCCGGGCCTCACGCCGGTGGTAGTCGAGAAGCTGCGCCAGAAGCCACGGAGGGTCGCCGGCGCCCGTCGATCGCGCGAGCAACTCCCCCTGGACGCGCTCCTGCTCTTCGGCGGCTGCCTGTACTGCCTCCTTGACCTCACTCTCCGCCGGCGGGGGTCGCCAGGGGAGCTCGGCTGACCGTAGGGAGAGAAGCCACTCGTGCAACGCGAGGGTCGACCGGCAGTCCTCCTCGTTGTAGAGCCCGATCGCCTGGAGCAAGGCGGGATCGCCGCACTCCAGCCAGAGATGGAATAGCACCGTCGACTCGTCGCCCCCCGACACTTTGGCCTTTCGCTCAAACCCATACAGCGCCTCGACCTTCTTGAGCGAGTAGCTCTCGACGGAGGCTCGGAGCGCCTGGCGGGTCACGCGGTAGAGGTCGACGAGCACCTGGCCGCGGAGAAGATCGTCGATCTCGTCTTCCCGGGTGCCATGCAGTCCCATGAGCTGGGTGAGGGCGGTCCGCTCGTAGTTCGCGTAGTGATAGACGTGCATCGTCGGGAAACGGCGCCGTCGCTCGACGATCCAATCCACGAGGCGCTCGAACGCCTCCTTCTCTTTCACGCGGTCCGTCGCCCAGATTGCCTCGTAGAGCGCCTCGCCGCTTTCCCCCCGGTAGCAATATCCAAAGAGGTATTCCAGCCCACGCGCGGGCTCATAGAAGGGATGCCCCTCGAGGTCCAGCCAGACGTCGCCGGGCGACGGCTCCGGAAGAAGCTGGAACCCGCGGCCCGCCTCGGCCGGAAGGAAGTCCACCCGGTGCTTGCCGGTGCGGCGGTGGTGAAGCTGGAGCTCCGCCTGGTGCCGGAGCGCCTCGAAGGTCTCCGCCCGCAGATCCCCGACGGCTTGCCCGGAAGCGGCGACGCCCAGATCTTCGAGCCGGCCGATCCCGCCTGCCGTGAGGCGATCGGCGTGCGACCGGCCCAGACCCGCGACGAGGACCAGGTTGTCGTCGCTCACGAGCCGCTTGTAGCACTCGTGGCGCCAGACGCACACCGGGCACTGCTCGCACGGCCACGGGTAGGTTTCCGGCGATTCGTCGATCGCGCTGAGAAAGCGCGTCCGTACGCGGCGGTAGTAGGCGATGTACTCGGAGGTTCGGAAGGTCTCGCGCTCCCCCGATCCGAGCTGGACGTGCATGCGCTCGGGCAACCGCCCCTGGATGCGCCCGACCTGGTCGGCGTAGAAGCAGAGCTGGAGCACGTGGACGGGCCTCGCGGCTCGAGCGAGCTTGGTGTCCACCGGCTCGTAGCTTCCGCCGGGCTGCCGCTCGAGAAAGTCCGCGAACCCACGCCATCGCCCATCGTTGAAGCAGGCTTGGTAGATGACGTCGGCTTCGCCCGCCCGGATCGTCTGCTCGGTTAGCTGGCGGGCGTGCCCTTCGAATGTCTCTTCCTGGACTCGAGGGATTGTGACGACCCTGAGGCCCTCGGCTTTCAGGCGGCCAAGATACGCCGCCTCATGCTCCTCGCCCTTGCGCCGGAGCAGCTCCGTGTAGTCGTCCTCGAGAAAGGGCCGTTTCAGCTCGCCACGGGAGGCGCGGACCTCGAGCTGCGTCAGGTGCGGGCACGCGACGAATGCTGAAATGTCGGAAGGGGAGAGCCAGAGGCGGGTATCGATGAGCTGCATCGAGAGAGTATATGCGAGCGATCAAGCCACGGGCGCCCGCATCGAATCGACCGGGCGCGTTCGCGATTTCGCATGCCACGGCGCGGGACTTGACCCCACCCCGGCGATGACGCTACGGTGGCTCAAAGTCGTACGTTCCTCTTCCCACTTCCGAATCGTCCGGAGCACGCCTAATGCCCCCACGCAAGCGCCCGCGCGCGCGAAAGCCGTCCCCGAACG
>JANLXD010000350.1:0-3073 GCA_031364935.1 Candidatus Eiseniibacteriota bacterium | reverse complement strand
CGGGAGCACGGGCCATCCGGGTCTCCTATGACCGCCCCTACGCCGCGGGTCCCGGGGCCTGGGCCGGCCTGGGAGCGGGCGAGCTGTTGACCACGCCGCACACGACGTGGAAGGCGGGGTGGGAGTACCCGATGATCCGATGGCTCGAGCGGCAAGGACTCGACGTGGCCTACGCCGCCGACGTGGACTTGCACGCGGATCCGGCGCTGCTCGGCGGTCGACGCGGAGTCCTGATCGCGGGTCACCCCGAATATTGGTCGCGTCTCATGCGCGACCGGCTGGAGCAGGCGCGGGACCGGGGAACGGGAATCGCTCTCTTCGGCGCGAATGCTGGCTACTGGCAAGTGCGCTACGAGGCGTCCGGGTCGGGCGCGGCCGATCGCGTTCTCTTCTGCGCCAAGGAGAACACGCGCGATCCCTTGTACAACACGCGCGCCGACCGGGACCTCACGGTCCGGTTCCGGAACCTTCACCCCCGCCGTCCCGAGTCCACGCTGCTCGGTGTCATGACGGCCCGGGGGGAGTCGGCCGTCGACGAAGACTTCGTGCCGGCGCCCGAGGAGAAGCAGTCATGGGTCTATCGCGGGACCGGCGTGGCGCGGAGTACGGTTTCCGTGCTTCCGGGACTGGTCGGCTACGAGGCGGATCGGAGCATGCGCGGCGACTCGCTTTACGGCGCGTGGTCCCCGCGGGGACTCAGAGTCGTCGCCCGTTCGCCGATTCGATTCCGCGACGGGAGCGTCGACCGCTCGGAAGCCGCGACTTATCGCGCGGCGTCGGGAGCGTTGGTCTTCGCGGCGGGAACCGTGCAGTGGTCGTGGGGGCTCGACGACTGGGGCGCGCCGGCTCTCCGTCCCGCGCGGCGGCACGCCGACGCGGAGCGGATCACGCTCAATGTGATCGGCGCCCTCGGCGCCGGTGCCGCGCCAGCGCCATCAGCGCGATCTCCTCGATGAGGGTTGCGTGGTCGCGCCCGGACTGCTTGGCCGCGAGCGAGAACTCGGCGGAGGAGTGGAGCCAGGGATTGGGATTCACCTCGAGCGTGTACCAGGTCCCGTCGGGCTTCAGCCGAAGGTCGACGCGCGCGTAATCGCGCACCTCGAGGGCGCGGCAGGCCCGGACGGCGGTGTCCTGGATCTCCGCGACCAGATCTTCAGGGATGTCGTCAGGGAGGCTAAGCTTGGTCTTCTTGTAGGCCGCCGTGCCGCGCTCCCACTTCACCTCGGTGCCGGCGATTCGTGGCGTTCCCTCGGGCAGGTCCGATAGATCCAGCTCCACGATCGGGAGCGCCTGGGGCGGCGAGTTGCCCAGCACGCCCACGTACAGCTCGCGCCCTTCGATGTATTCCTCGATCAGGACCGGCGTGTCCAGATCGGCGTGGATGGTGTCGATCCGCTCCATCAGCTCCTTGATTGAGCCCACCACCGCGTTGAACTCGATCCCGATCGATCCGTCCTCCCGCTTCGGCTTCACGATGACGGGGAAGTGGATGTCGTGCGCCCAGTCGAGGCGCCCCTCATAGACGGCCGCGAAGTTGGGGGTCCGGATCCCGTGGAAGGAGAAAAGCCGTTTCGCCACGGCCTTGTCCTGAGCCAGGTGAAGGCCGGCGGGCCCGGAGCCGGTGTAGGCGCGGCCGAGCAGGTCGAGGTAGGCGGCCACGGCGATGTCCTGCGTGTCGTCGCCGGCGTAGGACTCGGTCAGGTTGTAGATCAGGTCCACGTCCAGGCTGGTCAGCGCCCGAAGCGTGCGAGGCCGGCCGTCGAGGCAGTGGTACTTGGGCAGGTGGCCGCGCTTCTTCAGCGCCTCGAAAATCTCCTCCCGGTCCAGCTTCTCGATCTTCTTCTTTCTCTTCGGCTTTCCAGTCGGAGCGGCCTCGGCCGGCGCCTCGGGCTCGGCCTCCTCGCGCTCCTCGTGCCATTCGTCGAAGAGAACCGCGATCCGGAGAGGTGTTTCGGTCATGCTCTCCTTTCTACAGATTGTGGAACTTGCCGCGCGAGAAATAGCTGAACGCGAGCGCGGTGCCGTACGCCGTGAGACGCATCAAGTACTCCGCCTCGCGGCCCTTGAGCCCCTGGTACTCGGCCGCGCGCAGCGCTTCGATCGTCGCGTCCACCATGCTGCGGATCACCGGCCGGCGGACACCCGTCCAGTAGGCGATCGCGTCCACCAACGGCAGGCGGTGCTCGGCCACGATCTGCCAGGCCGCCCGCGCGTTCTTCCGCTTCGGGTCCCGCTTCAGGAAAATGTCCGCCAGCTCGTCGGCCGGCTTCAGGTCGAGAGCCGCCTTGTTGCGGGCGGCGGTCTCCTCGAACACCTGCCGGACGGTGCCCTCCATCTCCTCGGCGGTGATGTCGGGCCGTCCCTTCTTCGCGACCGGCTCCGTGTCGGCCAGCTCGCGCGTCAGCCGATCGACGTACTCCAGCTTGGCCAGCGCGGGCCAGCCTTCGTATCGCTTGCGCCATCCGGGCGATTGCGTCAGCCATACCGCGAACGTCTCGGCAAAATCCTCGTCCGGATGCTTCTGCGCGTACCATCCCGGCAGATAGCGGACGAACGACCGGCTGAACGGAACCGGTTTGTAATCATCTTTGTATCGGCGGCGGAACGGCCCGAACGTATCACGCCATTCCGGCGACTGGTAGAGTCGATACGCGTAATTGAACGCGTGTCCCGCCTCGTGTCGCAGATACATCATGATCTCGCGCGCGCTCTCGAGATCGTTCATGCTCCGCTCGACCCGCATGAGCGTCCTGTCGGCGAGATAGAAGGGAATGCCGATGATCGGCTCGCCGGAAGGGCATCCCCACTCGTCGGTGAGATAGAAGTCGGGCGTGAATTTCTTGAGTCCCATCGCGCGCAGCTCGCGCAGGAGGCGCTTGGTGAGCCGCTCGACGGGCGAGCCGGCGATGGCCAGCTTCAAATCCCGAACCGGGAGGTCGAGGAGCTTGGCGGCGGGGTCGTGTTCGCTGGAGTCCGTCATTTCAGGGGTCAGCCTAACCTGTTCGAAGCGGAACGAATAGAAGGCTCGGAAATTTTCCCTTTACTTCCGGGTGCGATCCACCGATACTCTGGA
>JANLXD010000150.1:0-3039 GCA_031364935.1 Candidatus Eiseniibacteriota bacterium | reverse complement strand
TGCCGCCGATCTCCACGATCGCGACGTCGACCGGCTTCCCCTTGGTGAGCGAGAGCATGCGCGCCTAGATCTCGTCGGTGACGTGGGGGATGACCTGCACGGTGCGCCCCAGGTAGTCGCCGCGGCGCTCCTTCTGGATGACCGAGTCGTAGATCTGCCCCGCCGTGACGTTGTTCTCGCGCCCCAGGGAAACGCCCAGGAAGCGCTCGTAGTGGCCCACGTCCAGGTCGGTCTCGGCCCCATCGTCGGTGACGTAGACCTCGCCGTGCTGGTAGGGGCTCATCGTCCCCGGGTCCACGTTCAGGTAGGGATCGAATTTCTGGAGCGTCACGGACAGCCCCCGGGACTTGAGCAGGGAGCCGATCGCCGAAGCGGCGATCCCCTTCCCCAGAGACGAGACGACGCCTCCGGTCACGAACACGAACTTGGTCATCGGCTGGCTCCCCCCTTCATCGCTGCCCCCTCTCCCCAACGAGTCCGAGCCCGAGTCAAATCCTCGGGCGTGTCGATACCGATCGAATGATAGTCGCCCACGGCGACGTGGATTTCGATTCCGTTCCAGAGCGCGCGGAGCTGCTCCAGCCGCTCGCTCGCCTCGAGCGGGCAGGGCGGTAGCGCCGCGAGCTCCTTCAGCGCCGCGAAGCGGTAGGCGTAGAGGCCAACGTGGAGGAGCGGCGGCAGGTGCGCTCCCGCGCCATGAGGGATCGGGGAGCGCGAGAAATAGAGCGCGCGTCCCAGGCGATCCACCACAACCTTGACCCGGTTCGGGTCGCTCGGGTCGTCGTCCGGCGCGAAGGGCGCGGCCAGGGTCGCCATGCGCACTTCGGGGCGGTCGAACAGGCGGACCAGATGGTCGAGTCCGGCGGGATTCAGGAACGGTTCGTCGCCCTGGACGTTCAGCACGATCGGATCGGCGTCGAGGTCCTTCCGGAGGAGCGCGGCCGCCTCGGCCACGCGGTCGAGCCCCGAGGGGTGGTCCGATCGCGTCATCACGGGGGTCCCTCCGGCGGCCGTGACCGCCGCGGCGACGCGCTCGCTATCGGTCGCGACCCAGACCCCGCCCAGCGAGGACGCGCGGCGCGCGCGCTCGAGCACGCGGACGACGAGCGGAGCTCCGCCGAGATCCTGTAAGGGCTTTTCCGGGAGACGGGTGGACTGGAGCCGCGCCGGTATGATCGCGACGGCCCCTGAAGTCGGGCGCGTCGGCATGTCGCGCTCCGCTCGGGGGGACGGGAGACGATGCACGAGTCATGCTACCAAGATGCGGGGAGGGCGTCAAGCGAGGCGGGGCGCCGTTTCCCGATGCCGGTCGACCCACGCTCCCCACGGCACGAAGAGCCAAAGCGCGAGCGCCATCCAGGCGACCACGCGCGCGTTCGGCGGCGGCGGAGCGTTCAAGTTCATTCGCTCTCGATGCCGGCGGCGAGCGCGGGATGATTCCAGAGCCGAGTCCGACGCGCAGAGGCGAACCCGGCGCGAGCTGGAGATCGGGCCGGTGCGTGAGCCAGTCGAGCACCCAGTGGCTGAAGACCGCGGCGCCCAGCATGAGCGCTCCCGCGCGGTAGCGCTTCTTCCAGAAGTAGATCTTCCCGATGAGGAGCGCCCAGAGGAGGCTGAGGAGAAGGCTGTGGGAGATCGGATAGGAATCGAACGCCAGCGGGTTCATCTTGGTCACGCCGGGCTCGATGTGGAGGTGCTCCACGCCCAGGAGCACGAGGATCGGCCAGATCAGGTCGAGGAACTGCGCGCCGAAGAACAGAGTGCCGAGGGACATCTTGGGCAGCGACGCGCTTGCCGGCGAACGCGACCGCGAAGTGGCCGATGAACATGGGGCGTCCCTAGTAGTGGAAATCCACGGGAATCTCGACCCAGGCCGGCACGGGTTCTCCAGCCTTCAACGCCGGCTTGAAGACCCATTGTCTCACCGCTTGCTTCGCCGCCTCATCCAGGTAGGCAATCGAGCGAACGACTTTCACGCTCTTGACGCGTCCATCCCTACCCACGAGCACGTGGAGAACGACCCTGCCCTGAATCTCCGCTTCACGCGCCATCTCCGGATAACTCGGGTCGATTCGCGTCACCGGTTGCGGCCCTTCGTCGTAGTAGATGGAATGGAGCTCATCCGTGTAGTTGGAATCCGGCTCATCCGTAAGGTTGGAATCCAGCTCATCCGATCGGACCGGGCGGACGTCGTCGACGAATGAGAGGTCCGGCGGCGGAGCCAACTTCGGGTCGAGGCTGCGCCGGCGCATCTGCGACTGAATGACAGGGAGGGCCTCCGGATTCTCCGGATCCACGGCCCAAAGGCACCAGGCGACGTCCGTGTAGAGGCTTTCCGGAATGACGGCCGAGATGCATCCTTCGCCTGGCCGGGACAGCGCGGCCTTCCGCGCACGAAGCGAGACCAGAAGATCGACGGCCAAGGAGTCTCCCCCGAAACGGAATCCAAGGGCGGGAGTGGCCGGCGACATCCAACCACGGGATCGTACCCAAGTACACGTCGTGAGCATGTCGAGCAGCTTGGGAATGGCTTTCCGGGGTCGGATGTTGAGCTCCGCCGTCCGTACGAAGCATTCCATGGCCGCTTCACCGACCCGGACGAGCGAGTCGCACGCGGGGGTCCATTCTCCTTCCAGAATGAATGCCTGGACGTTCTTCTCGGCGGTCAGCTTCCGAAAGAGGTTTGGATCGGCGAGAACGGAAGCTCGCTGCATGGGGGTGGCCACTGCGGAGGGGAGGGGCGCCGCCAACACGATCAGAAGGAGCGCTCCAAATCGAGAGCGGAGCCGGCGAGCGGCTGCCATTCCAATCCTCGGGATGTGATGTCGGAGGGTCGGTGTTCCGCTCAGTCTACCCCTTCGAGATGATCCGGGGTCCAGGATTCGGGGCGGGACTACTTGGTCGGGGCCGGACGCCTATTCTTCTTGCGGGCCCGATTCGCCCGCGGCTTCGAAGGGTGCAGCGCCTTATCGATCAGCGCGGCCAGCTTTGCGCGATCGCGATCCAGCCACCCGGCGATCACCGACCCCGACGACGGCC
>JANLXD010000313.1:0-7468 GCA_031364935.1 Candidatus Eiseniibacteriota bacterium | reverse complement strand
TGCCCGTCATGGAAGAAGCTTCCATTCCGCGAGCGCCTGGAGGCTGCGCCGCGCCGCGCCGGCGGCCCCGGCGGCGGCGCGAAGGGCGCCCTCGCTCCGCGCGGCGAAGCCACCGTCGTTCCACCAGACGGCCGCCGTTCGCGCGGCCGACTCGGAATCCGCGACCACCGCACCGCCTCCCTCCCGCGCGAGCAACTCCGCCGCGCCCGCGATCCCGGCATGGTGCGGCCCCACGATGACGGGACATCCGCGGGCGGCCGCCTCGAGCGGGCTGTGGCCGCCGAACGGGGCGAACGTGCCCCCCACCAACGCGGCCCTCGCGTGATCGTAGGCGGAGGCCAGCTCCCCGTGCGTCGCGAGAAGCGCGATGCGGCGCCCCGGCCGAGCCGCGGCCGCCGCGATCCAGCCGCCCAGCTCCTCACCGCGCTCTGCCTCCCCGCGCTCGATCACCTCGTAGCCCGCGGCGCGGAACCGCCGGCGGGCCGCCGCCGCGCGCGGAAGGTGCCGCGGCGCGACGAGCAGGAGCGGACGAACGCGCGCCGGCGCGCCGCCGGTCCCCCTGGATCCCGCGTCCGGCGCCACGCGCTCCAGCGCCCCCGCGATCGCCAGGGCCGCATCCTCTTCCCCGGGCCGGAAGCTCCCGAAGACCACCGCCGCGCGCGAGCCTTCAGGGGCACGTGCCGCGACCACGGGTCCGTCGGCCTTGAGGTCCCCCGCGACCCGCACCCGCTCCGCGGGAATGCCCAGCGAGCGGAAGCGCGCCGCGGCTCCTTCGTCCTGGGCGAGCGCGAAGACGCCATCGCCGAAGAGGGCGCGGCCCGCCACACCGAGCGCACGGAGCCGCCGCGCCGTCCGCTCCGAGACGGCGCCGCTCACGAACACCACCGCCACGCCCACCCGGCGCGCCTCGAGGATCAGATTCGGCCACGCCTCGGTCTCCACGATGTCGAGCCGCGACGGACAGGCCGAGTCCAGGAGCGCGCGCGTGGTCTGCGGAAGATCGAACGGAGCGATCCGCGCCTCCACACGCCCCGCCATTTCCCTCCGGGCGCGCGCGAGTCCGCTCCGGGTTCGAGTCGTGAGAAGAAGCGGCGGGCGCGCCCCCGAGTCGATCAACGCGTCCACCCAGCGCCGCGCCGCGCCCACTTCGCCCATGGAGGCGGCGTGCACCCAGATGCCGCCGGCGGCGCGAGTCCCCTCCTCGCCGGCCCCCGTCAGGGCGCCGCGCCACACTCCCCCCTCGCGGCCCAGGCCCGCCGCGGCCGGCAGAACTATTCCCAGGGACCACGTCACGCCGCGGTAAATGGAGAGGCCCAGCCCCATCACGCCGGCGCCTTCCCGGCGCCCCGCTCGACGAACTCGATCAGCACGTCGGCGGCCCGCTCCGCCGATCCCGGACCGCCCAGGAGCGCGGGAATTCTCGCGAACGCCGCGCGCTGCGCCTCGCGCCGCGCCGGGTCGGCGAGGAGCGGTGCCGCGGCGTGCGCGATGGCGGGGCCCGTGGCGCCGCTCTGGATGCACTCCGGGGCCGCGTCCTCTCCCAGCACGATGTTGGCGAGCCCGACGCGCGGGACCCGCACGAGCCGCCGCGCGATCTCGTAGTTGAGCCGGCCGGTGCGATAGACGATCACGAGCGGCGCTCCGAGCGCGGCGGCCTCGAGGGTCGCCGTGCCCGAGGCGACAAGTGCCACGTCGGCAGCCCGAAGAAGCGGCTCGGCGGCTCCGGACGCGCGTCCCGGGCGGAGCGTGTTCCAGAGGGCGGCGGCCTCGCCGCGCGCCAGTCCAGTTTCCGCGAGCACCGGCCCGGCGTCGCTCACCATCACCCGCGCCCCGCCTGGCACCTGGCTCGCGAGACGCGCCGCCGCGTCGAGCATGGGCGCGAGGTGGCGGCGCACTTCACCCGCGCGACTCCCGGGGAGGAGCGCGATGAGCTTCTCCCCTTCGTCCAGGCCGAAACCCTGCCGCGCGCGCGCGCGCGCCTCGGGGTCGGGCGCGAGGGCGCCCGCCGGGTGGCCGACCCATCGGGCCGCGAGCCCCTCCTGGGCCGCGAACCCTTCCTCAAATCGGAAGAGAAGGAGCGTCAGGTCCACGTCCTCGCGACTCCGCCGCACGCGCCCGCGCCCCCACGCCCAGACTTGCGGCAGCACGTAGTACACCACGCGGCGCCCCGCGCGGCGTGCGGCGCGGGCGAGGCCCAGGTTCAAGCCGGGAGAGTCGATCGGAAGGAAGAGGGATCCGGGATCCCCCTCGATCCGCCGCAGAAGCTCGCGGCGGGCGCGTTGGATCGCGGGGAGGTGGCGGATGACTTCGGCGAAGCCCATGACGGCCACGGATTCCATGGGGACGGCCACGTCCATGCCGGCCCCGCGAAGCGCGGGCCCGCCGAGCCCCGCCGCCTCGACGCGCACGCCGCGGGCCCGCAGGGCGGAGAGAAGCGCCGCGCCCAGCCGGTCCCCCGAGGGGTCGCCGGCCGAGACGACGAGACGCGGGAAGGTCAGACGGAGACGCCCAGGCCGCTGGGTGCGGGGCGCCGCTCGACCTGCCGGCGCACCAGGTCGGCCACGCGCAGCGCCTCGAGAGCCGTCTCCGATTCGGACCAGGACCGGGCCGGATCGGAGCGGAGCGCGAGGAAATGGCGAAGCTCGGTCTCGAGCGGATCGTCGTCCCCCACCTTCACGGGGAGCGGACGGATGCGCGCGGTCCAGTGCGTCTCGGGATCGCCGGGGGCCGCCGGCTCGAGCGCGTAGGCTTCCACGGTGCGGTTCAGGCAGTCGATCGACAGGTACTCGCTCGCCTCGAAGAAGCGGATCTTGCGCACCTTCTCCCGCGAGATGCGGCTCGCGGTGATGTTGGCCACGCAGCCGCTCTCGAAGGTGAGCCGCGCGTTCGCGATGTCGATGCGGGGGGTCACGACGGGCACGCCCACCGCCTGCACGTCGGTCACGCGGGAGCGCGTCGCGAGGAGCGCGAGATCCAGGTCGTGGATCATGAGATCCAGGATCACGTCCACGTCGATCCCGCGCGCCACCGGCGGGGCCAGGCGGTGCGCCTCGATGAACCGCGGCGCGCGGAGAAACGGGAGTGCGGCCCGGACCGCTGGATTCATCCGCTCGATCTGTCCCACGACCAGAGTCACCCCCTGCGCGCGGGCCAAGGCCAGTATGGCCTCCCCCTCCTCGGGGGTCGAGGCCATCGGCTTCTCGACGAGGGTGGAGATGCCCCGCGCCAACGACGCGCGGGCTACTTCATGATGGGCCGGAGTCGGCGCGGCGACGGAGAGCGCGTCGAGGCCGGCGAGGAGTCCCGCCAGCGAATCGTGGACCCGCAGCCCAAGCTCCGATTCGGCCCGGGCCCGGGCGGCGGGATCGGGATCGTAGCCGCCGACCAGCTCCACTCCCTCGATTCGCTTCCAGGCGCGTGCGTGGTGGGTTCCCAGGTGTCCCAGCCCGGCCACACCGACCCGCAGCGTTCTCACTCTCCGAGCCCCGCAGTCGGGTCGACGCTGGCTCGAACCGCCATCACCGCACGATTCCCCGCTCCGAGCTGCGCACGAACTCCACGAACTCCTGGATTTCCGGATAGGGCTTCAAAACGCGGGCGATGCGGTCGAGCGCCGGGCCCACGTTGAGCTGCGAGCGGTAGAGGATGCGGTACGCGCGCTTCACTTCCAGCCGCACCTCGGCGGTAATGCCGCGGCGCTCCATGCCGACGTTGTTCAGTCCGCACGCGCGGAGCGGATTGCCCGAGGCCTTCACGTACGGCGGCACGTCCTGCGACACGCGCGACGCGCCCCCGACGAAAGCATGGCAGCCGATGGCCACGAACTGGTGGACCGGCGAAAAGCCGCCCAGGATGGCGTAGTCGTCCACCCGCACGTGCCCCGCCAGGTTGACCGCGTTCGCCAAGATGACGTTGTTCCCGATGCGGCAGTTGTGCGCCACGTGCGAGTACGCCATCAACAGCACGTTGTCGCCGATGATGGTGGTCTCCCCCTCGCCGGTGGCCGAGTTGATCGTCGCGTACTCGCGGATGATCGTGTCGCTCCCGATGCGCACGTGCGTGGGGTCGCCGCGGAACTTCAGGTCTTGCGGGATGTTCCCGATCGCGGCGCCGTGGTGGATCTGGCAGCCGGGGCCGATGGTGGTGCACCCCTCGATGATGGCATGGAGCCCGATCCGCGTCCCCGCGCCCAGCACCACGCGCGGGCCGATGTAGGCGAACGGACCCACGACAACTCCGGGGCCCAGCTCCGCCCCGCGCGCCACGATGGCGGTCGGATGGATGGACGGCTTCGAACGCTCGGCGGACTCGGGCAGGGGAACGACAGACCCCGCCACCCGTGCCCAGGTGCCCGTCAGCCGGTCGGCTTCAGGAATTGCGCTCGACAATGCTGGAAAGGAGCTCTGCTTCCGCGACGAGGTCTCCATGGACGTACGCCTTGCCCTCCATCTTGCAGGTCCGCTGCTTCAGCCGAACCAGGGTCAGCTCGAAGCGCAGCTGATCGCCCGGCCGCACCGGCTTCCGGAATTTCGCGTTGTCGATACCCATGAAATAAACGAGCTTGTCGCGCGGCCGCTCCACCGTGTTGAGGAGGAGCACGCCGCCGCACTGCGCCATCGCCTCGATGATCAGCACCGCGGGCATGATCGGGTGCCCCGGGAAGTGACCCGCGAAGTACGGCTCGTTGATGGTCACGTTCTTGATGCCGACGACCCGGTTGGCTTCCAGGCTCAGGATGCGGTCGATCAGGAGGAGCGGATAGCGGTGCGGCATGATCTCCTGGATCGCCTGGATGTCGAGCGAGATCGGCCCCGAGTCGCCGTTCCGCGAGACGCCGGCGACGCCCTGGAGGAGACTGCCGGGCTCCTCGTCCGCGGCCAGTCGCTGCACGAAGCGAACGTTGGACGCGTGCCCCGATTTCACCGAGAGGAAATGGCCCCGCGCGGGCCGTCCGAGCAGGTAGAGGTCGCCCAGGAAATCGAGGATCTTGTGGCGGACGAACTCGTCGGCAAACCGGAGCGGCTCCTGGTTCATGATCCCGTCCGGCTTCACGACCACCGCGTTCTGCAGCGTCCCGCCCTGGATCATGCCGCGCGAGCGGAGGTTCTCCACGTCGCGCTCCAGCACGAACGTCCGCGCGGGCGCGATCTCCTGGATGAAGGTCTCCGGGGTGATGTCGTAGGTGGCGTACTGAGTGCCGCGATAGGCATTCTCGTACTCGATGGTGAACGTCACGCGGAGCCCGTCGTGCGGCAGCGCGACCAGGATCACCCCGCCCTCCTCGAACCGGACCGGCTTGCGCACGCGGAAGTAGCGGCGCGGCGCCTCCTGCTCGGTGATCCCGGCGCCCTGGAAGAGCGCCACGTACGGGCGCGCGCTCCCATCCTGCGGCTCGGGCGGCTCGTGGGAGTCGAGCGCGATGACCATGTTGTCGATCTCCAGGCCCGCCGCGGCGGCCAGGATGTGCTCGACGGTATGCACCTCGGCGCTGCCGTTCTTCAAGATGGTGCGCCGCATGTGATCGTTGTCGACGCGCGCGTAGCGGGGCGCGACCGGGATCTCGGGCTGGCCGGGAAGATCGAGGCGGATGAATTTGATGCCGGAACCCGGGGGGGCCGGGCGGAACTCCACGTGGCAGCGCTTCCCCGTGTGGAGGCCGACCCCTTCGTAGGAAACGGCCCGGCTCAACGTCCGCTGATTCGCGACGGTCACGGGGAAGGCTGCTTCCCCTCGAGCTCCTCGACGCGGCGCTTCAAGGCCCGGACGGCCTGGATCAGCTCGGGGAGATGGCGGAGACTCGCCTCGATGCGCTTCGCCTGTCCCACCGGGAGCGCGGGATACCCGAAGACGCGCTCGCCGGGCTTCACCGACTTGGAGACGCCGGACTTCGCGCCCACCTGGGCGCCGGCGCCGATCTCGATGTGCCCGACAACGCCCACCTGGCCGGCGAGGACGGCGTAGTCGCCAACCGAGGTGCTGCCGGAGATCCCCACCTGAGCCACGATGATGCAGTTCTCGCCGATCTGCACGTTGTGCGCGATCTGGACCAGGTTGTCGATTTTGCTTCCCTGTCCGATGCGGGTGGTCCCCATGGTGGCGCGGTCGATCGTGACGCACGCGCCCAGCTCGACATCGTCTTCGACGACCACGTTCCCGACCTGCGGCAGCTTCCGGTAGACATCCCCGTCGCGCACGAAGCCGAATCCGTCGCTCCCGATCACCGTCCCGGAGTGCACGATCACGCGGGCGCCGAGCACGCACTCGTCGAGGAGGGTCACGTTCGGGTGGAGTCGCGTCTCGGGGCCGATCGACGCGTCCGCGCCGATGTAGCAGCCAGGGCCGATCCAGGCGAGGGGCCCGACGCGGGCGCCGGACTCGACCACGACGTGGGGCCCGACGTAGGCGGTGGCGTCGATGCAGGCCTCCGGGGCCACGACCGCCGAGGCGTGCACGCCCGGCGCGGGGCGTGTCTCTTCTCCCTGGAAGTAGCGCACCGCTTTGAGGAATGCCAGATAGGGGTTGGGATTCTGGATGAGCGGTTTCCCGATGTCCCGGTGGTCGTCCGCGACAATGATCGCCGACGCGCGGGTCTGCTCGAGATACGGCTCGTAGCGCGGATTGGCGAGGAAGGTGAGCTCCCCCTCGCGAGCCTCCCGGATCCCGGCCACGCCGGTGATCTCGGTCGACCCATCGCCGATGACGGTGCCGCCGACGACCTGGGCCAACATCGCCAGGGTCGCCGTCATCGGGGGCCTTACCGAGGGGCCGTTGGCTCCGCGATCGCCGTCTCGCGAACGCGGGCCGGACTTGCTACGGTCCTCCGGCGGCGCTGCCACTCCGTCCGCGAGTCGGGGTTCCGTTCTCATCCTCCGTCTTTAGCAAGCTCAAGACGCGGTTCGTCAGGTCGAGCTGCTTGTCGCCGAACACGATGTTGCCGTCGGCCGCGTCGAGGATCAGGGAATACCCGTCATCGGTTCCGATGATCGTCACGATGTTGTGGACTCGATCGATGATCGGCTTCAGATACTCCGCGTTCAGCTGGGAGATCTTCCCGTTCGGCCCCCAGTTGGCCTGAACGAACGCTTCGTATTCGCCGATCTTCTGCTGGAGCTGCTTGTTCTGCTCGTCCTTCTTCGCATCGCTCAGCATCGGGCTCTGCTGATCCAGCTTCCGCTGCAGCTCGTCGATCTCGGTCTTCTTCTCCCGGGCGGTCTTCGAGAGATCCTGGACTTCCCGGTTGAAGGCTTCCTGGACTTCCTTGGTCTTGGGGTACTCGGCGAAGATCCGATCCGAGTCCATGAAACCGACCTTGAGATCCAGGGCAAGGGCCGACGACGGCGCAAGCATGGCGCTCAACGATGCCGAGAGAGCGACCCAGAATAGCGCACCCCTTACCGCGTGTCGAGTCATATCCTAACCTCTTGCCTCAGAATGTGTTGCCGAGTTGGAAGTGAGTCTCCCATTGACC
>JANLXD010000300.1:0-6962 GCA_031364935.1 Candidatus Eiseniibacteriota bacterium | reverse complement strand
CGAGCGACAAGAGCGGCCGAAAGCGCGTCCTCGTCACTTTCCAGATCATCCTGGCCGCAGAGTTCGCCGGACTCGGGATCGCGGACACGAAGGATGCCTAGGTCCTGGTCTTCACGCTCCTCACCGGGCTGAGCGCGTTCGCCGGGCGCATGTTCGAGCCGCCATCGGGGGCGATGATCGCCGACATCACGACCGGCGAGCGCCGCGTAGAGGCGTACGGAATCCTGCGCATTGGCGGCAACCTGGGTTGGGCGCTGGGACCCGCCATCGGCGGATTCCTGGCCGCGCTCTCCTACGCGTCGCTCTTCTTCGTCGCGGCCGTGGTGCTCCTGGCGGCCGGCATCCTGATCGCCCTGAAAGTGAAGGAGACCCTTCCGCGCCGCGCCGGGAGCGCCGGGGACCCCGGTGATCCGATCCTGGTGCCCGCCGTCGGCCCGGTGCTGCCCGAGCGGGGATTCTCAATCGCCGGCAGCATGGCCGTGCTCCAAGACCGGCTCTTCCTGCGCTACTGCCTCATCACGCTTCTCTTATTCACCGTGATGGGGCAGATGATGTCCACGTTCTCGGTCTACACCGTGGAGTGGGCGGGCCGGACCAAGGTGGAGCTGGGCGTTCTCTACGCCGTGAACGGACTGATGGTGGTGGTGCTCCAGTTCCCGGCGGTGCGCCTGTTGGGCAATGTGCGGATGACCTCGGCGCTCATCCTGGGCTGCCTTCTCTACTCGCTCGGGTATGGCATGATGGGCTGGGGCTCGTCCTTCGCGCTCCTCTTCGCCGGGATGTTCACCCTCACGCTGGGCGAGATCTTCAGCATGCCGCCCTCGATGAACCTGGTGGCGAACTTCTCGCCGGAGGATCAGCGCGGGCGCTACATGGGAGTGTTCGGAATCTTCAACTCGTTCGGATGGTCGATCGGGCCCCTAGTCGGCGGCATTCTGCTCGACCTGGCGGCGGGGAAACCGGCGCTTCTGTGGGGCGCCATCGCCAGCCTGACGATCATCGCGGCGTTCGGATACCTGGATCTGAGGCGCCGGATCGATCCGGCGATGGACGCGAATCCTGACGCGGCGGCCGCGCGGCCCGCGGTCGCATGAGAGAGGGCATTTCACGATGAGCCCGAGCGAGCACCGCTTCGAGTGTCGCCTCACCTGGACCGGCGCGGCCAAGGGGCCGACCACCGACTACGCCACTTACTCGCGCGAGTGCCGCGTGGAGTTTCCGGGGAAGCCGGCCATTCGGCTCTCGGCCGCTGCGGCGTTCCGAGGCGACCCTTCCATCGCGGATCCCGAAGATCTCATGGTGGCGGCGCTCTCCTCGTGCCACTTCCTCTCCTACGTCGCCCTCTGCGCGCGGAACGGCGTGCACATGGTGGCGTACGAGGACGACGCGGCCGGCGTCATGGCGCGCGGCGAGCACACATTCCACTTCACCGACGTGCTGCTTCGTCCGCGCGTGACGATCGCGCCGGAATCCGACGCGGCCCGCGCGCGCGCGCTCCACGAGCAGGCGCACCACGAGTGCTTCATCGCCGCCTCCGTGAACTTTCCCGTGCGGAACGAGCCGACCATCATCGTGGCTTCGCCGGTGTGACGCCGCTCGAGGATCCCGAGCCGCTCTCGCCCATTTCGGTTCGGGTGCTCAAGCGCCCGTGGCAGATCTACGCGCTCGTCGCGATCTGGGCGATCAAGGGGTTCCAGGAGCTTTTGAGCGGAGTCGTCGGGACTTCGTTCTTCGTCGCGGCCCAGATAACCGAGGGAAAGCTGGCCGGCTACCCCCTCCAGATCGCGTTTCAGAGCATCCTCTTCGAGGCGCTGCTCGCGGCGGGATCGTTCTACGTGATGGTGGCGCTCTGGCTGGGGAAACGGGCCGCGCGGGCGTGGGGCATCGCGGTCGCGCTGGCGAGTGAAATGGCGATTCTGGCCTACCTGATCAGCCGGCCCCCGGAGTTCGGGAGCGACGTGGCGCTGGTGCGGACGGTGCTCACCGCGAGCGTCGTGAATCTGGGGATCGTGGGGTTTCTGCTCTTCGACCGGCAGCTCACCGCGTTCCTGGGAAGCCCGCGGCTCGTGGGGTGGTGGGCGCCGAAACGTTAGTCGGCGCCGCTACGCGGCGCCGAAGCGTCAGCCCAGCGTGTACCCGCCGTCCACGATCATCACCTGCCCCGTCACCCACGACGCCCTTTCGGTGCAGAGGAACGCGACCACATTGGCCACTTCCTCGGGCGTCCCGACGCGGCCGAACGGCGTGCGGCGCGTGGACTCCCGGATGATCTCGTCGTAGCTCGGGAAGATCTTGAGGGAGTCGGTGTCGATGAACCCGCCGGAGACCGCGTTCACGTTGATCTTCTTCGGGCCCAGCTCGTAGGCGAGATAGCGGACGAGGGTCTCGATGGCGGCCTTGGAGACCCCGATCGCGGCGTAGCCGGGGATGTAGCGGTGGCTCCCCAGGGACGTGAGCGCCACGATCTTTCCGCCTTCGGGCATCATCTTCACGGCGTGCTGCGCCGAGTAGAGAAGCGCCTTCGCGTTCGTGGCCATGGCGACGTCCCACATCTTGTCGTCCACGTCGAGCACGTTGCCAAAGTGCCCGAGCGCCGCGTTCGAGACCAGGATGTCGAGCTTTCCGAACTCGGACTTGAGCTGCTCGAACATGGGGGCGATCTGGTCGCTGTTCCCCATGTTCGCGCGGAGCGTGAGCGCTCGGACGCCCTTCGACTCGATCTCGGCGGCCGCGGCCTTGGCGGACTCCCGGCTCCGGAAGAAGTTGATCGCGACGTCGGCGCCCATCTCGGCGAGATCCAGGGCCACGGCTTTCCCGATGCCGCGCGTGCCGCCCGTGACCAGCGCCTTCTTTCCGGTGAGCTCGCCCATGCACCCTCCTAAGTCCTTGAATGGGCGCAGATTCTGTCCATTGCGGCGAAGAAAGTCAAGCCTCTAGGCCGCGGGGCGCACCTCGCGCGCCACCAGCGTGATCGCGCCCTTGCCCCGCCACCCGTCGACGAGGGCCAACATGCGGAGGGGCTCGTCGCCAGCCGGAAGCCGCACTCCGGCCGCGGGCGCGATTGGGAAGGACTGCCCGGTGCCGGCGATCACGAAGCGCTGCGCACCGTCCGCGCCGGTGGTGACGGTCCCGGTCGCCTCGAACAGCACGTCCACGACGCTCAGGTCGTGAAGCCGGCTCTGCGCGAGCGAGCGGATCACCTCGCGGAGCGGCACGGTGCGCGCGGTCGCGTAGCGAACCTCCACCTTGTCCTCGCCGAAGGCCGCCTCGCCCCCTTTCGCGTTGGCCCGCACCATCTGGCGGATCGAAGTGCGGCACTGTGCGCAGGAAGTGCAGCCGCGGAGCGCGAGGAAGACGCGGGCGAACGGGGCCTCGGCCGACGCCTTGGCGGCGGGGCTAGGTGCCTTCGCGGCGACGCGCGCCGGAGACGCGCTCGTCTCCTGAGACAGCGATGTGCAGAGAAGCAAGAGGGCGGTTCCGGCCGCCAGGGCGCGTAGCCGAAGCAGACAGGTCATCGTCGTGATCTCCAAGAGCCGAGGCTTCAAAACTCGAACGCGGCGGCCAGGTTGAGTCGATTCACCTGGGCATACGTACCATCCTCCCAGTGCTCGAAATCGGCTTTCAGCGACACCTTCTCTATCGGCAGGAACGCGAGTCCGCCCGAGATCACTTTGCGCTCGGCTGCCGGATTCGCGGGAATCACGCCCGGCATCTCCTCGTTCGTGTCGAACCGCTCGAAGCGTGCAAAAAGAAATAGTGCTCGGCGCCGCTCCGGCGTGCGGTCGCGACGGAGCAAGTCGTAGGCCGCCTCCCCGTAGAACCCCTGCATGGCCCGGCCCACGCCCGCCAAGCCATCCGCCCCGTCCAGGACCACGCGCGCGAAGACGCCCCTGAGGTCCAGTCCGCCCCGACGGAACCGCGCGTCGGCCTCGCCAATCCCGACCGTGACATCGCCCAGTCCGGGCGCGCCGTGGTCGGCCCCGCCGTAATACCCAGACGCGGCCACGGAGAGCCCGCCCGTCGTCGCGTATTCCACACGCGCGACTCCGGCCAGATCTTCCGCCTTCGCCTCGCCCGAACCGGTGCGTCCCCCGCGGATCCCCTCGAGCGCGGTGAATCCCAGCGCGTCGAGTCCGGTGACGAGGTACGCACGATACGCGAGGGCCCCGCTCGCCGTCCGGCCGACCAATCCGAGTCCATTCTGCTGCCACGTCGTCGGGATGACGTACTGCTGCACGTATGGCCGCTCCACGCTGTAGTAGGTGGGCGGCTCGTGGAACTCGTTCAGCGGGCCGACTGGCATAAGGAGGCTGCCGGCGCGCGCCGTCAGGGTCGGCCGCAGATCAAAGTCGAGGTGGGCGTACTCCAGCTCCAATTCCCGCGCGGCGTGCTCGTAGTCCACCTCGGCGTCCTGACGGAGGTTCGGGGTGAATTCATACGTCCACCCCAGCACGAACCGGTGCACGTCCGCCTCGGCGGGGGCCGAGGAGCTCATGGTGCCGAGCGCCGGGTTGTTGTAGTGCACCTCCCCGTAGCCGTGGAACGCGAGGCGGCTCTCCGGAGGAGCTTCTTCGGCTCGGGCCGCCTGAGCTCGGAAGAAGCCTCCCGCCAGGGCGATGAGGGCGAATAAAAGCGCGAACGTGCCTGGATGAGCGGAAGTCACGGACGAAATCCTCCATTGCGATCAAACTGAATATTGGCTATTGCGACGCAGTATCAATATTCTGCCGACGCAACGCGGTACAGTGCCTCAGCTATCCGCCGCAGGACAAGGAATTTAATCCCAGACACGGAACTCTATGGTTCTGAAGATGGATTCAATGTTAGCTTTCCTCCGCGCGAGTTAAAGCAGCCTTACTTTTGCGACAGCATCTCAACTAAAGAGGACGTGGATGGTCCAGGAAATGGTCATCACGCTGCGCGAGGGAGCCGAAACCTCCCTTATGCTGGCGATTCTTTTCTCCGCGTTGAAGACGGCAGGAAACGCAGCCTACCGCGTCGCGGCGTGGGCCGGGTTCGCGGCCGCGTTGGCCCTGAGCATCATCGCCGGCTATGTGCTCCGCGACCTCGGCGCGTTCGGCCCCCTGTTCGAAGCGACTCTGGCATGGGTCGGCGCGGGCTTCGTGGCGTCGCTCGCCATCCAGCTCCACATGAACGGCGGCGCCTACCGGGCGAAGCTTCCCGCGGTGCGCGCCTCCGCCGCGTCGCCGCGTGTCTCCTGGCTGGCGCTCTTCACGGTGGCCTCCTTCGCGTTCGTGACCGTCATCCGCGAAGGGCTCGAGACCGCCGTTTTCCTGTCGAACAGCGCCGCATTCCGGGGCGAGGGCGCCTGGCTGGGCGCCGCGGTCGGGCTCTCGCTCGCGGCGGGCCTGGGAATCTCGATCTACCTCGGCTTCCGCCATCTCCACATCGGCGCCTTCATGCGCACGACCGAGATTCTATTGGGGGCGCTGGTCGCGTCCCTATTCGTGACCGGCGCGGCCGAATTCGCCGAAGCGGGCTTCCTCGACCTTCCTCGCGCGCTCACGCTGTTCCAGGACGTCTGGGTTCGTAACGGGCTGTTCCTCCAAGTCCTCCTTTGCGCCGCGCCCTTCCTCTACGTGTGGCTCGCCAAGGCGCCCGTTCGCGATTTCGCTCGCGCGGCCGCAATCGCCGCGGTGCTCGCCGTGACCCCCTTGCTTCTTGCAACTGCGGCGCGGCAGCTCGAGCACGCGCGCATGGCCACTGCCGAGCGCGGTACGGCATCTCAGGTGGAAGCGACCCTACGGATGCGCGCGGAAGGGATGACCCAGTCGCTGGGGGCGATGGAGCGGGCCGCACGGCGCGGTAACGCGGCGGCCGCCCGCGACGCCTGGATCGCGGCGCGCTCGGCGTTCGTGGGGGTCGAGCCCTACATCGCGCTGTCCAATCCCGAGGCCGCCGAGGAGCTGAACGGCGAGGCCGGCGAGGGCGGCGGGTTCCATGGAGTCGAGGAGACGCTCTTCGCCGCTGGAGCGCCGTGGGCTGGCGATGCCGCCGCGCGCCGGCCGCTCCTGGGCGCGATCGGCGAGCTGCGCACGCGCGCCGACGCGGCGGCGGGCGCGCTTCGCACGACGGTGGCCACGTCGACCCGCGTCCGCGCTGCATGGGAAGCCTATCGCTGGACGCTGATGGGGCGCCTCGACGGCCAGGAGAGCATTGCCTCGCAGACCTCGCTCACCGAGCTGCTCGCGACGCTCCAGGCGATGGATGAAGATTTGGGCTCTCGGGACGCGACGGCCGGAGTGCGCCGCGCGCTCGCTCCCGCGGTCGCCGCGTCCGCACGCGGGCCGCGCTACGGAGAATGGGCTCCCGAATCCGAAGTCGCCCTCGCGTCGCTGCACCGGCCTGTCGGCGTCATCGGTCCGGACCGCGGCTTCGATCTGGTCGACCAGGGGACGCTCCGGCGCGAAGCCGGAGTCCTGTTCGACGGCATCGCTTCCGCCGGCCAGCCGTAGAGGAGCCGAAGGATGCGCCGTCATCTCCTCGCCTGGTTTCCTCTCTACGTATTCCTGACACTCGTTGCGCTTCTGCTTGGCGCGCGCCCGGCATTGGTCCGGGAGACGCTGCGCGCTGCATGGAACGGCCGGCCGGCGGCCGCGCCTCACGCCGCTCCAGCGGGCCGCGCCGAGGCGGTCGACTCGGCCGCGATCGCGCTGGGGCGCACGCTCTTTTTCGATCCGATCCTCTCCGCGAACAAAGACCGCGCGTGTGCCTCGTGCCACATGCCCACGCACGGCATGGCCGACGGGCGCCGGTTTGCTCAGGCGATCGACCGCACCGAACTGCCTCGTAACGCGCCTGGCCTCATGAACGTCTCGGACCAGACGTCGTTCTTCTGGGACGGACGCGCGGTGAGCCTGGAGGATCAGATCGACGGCCCCGTTCACAGCGGGCGGGAAATGGGCGGCCTCCCGCCGCGCGCGCTCGAGGCGCGGCTCGAC
>JANLXD010000299.1:0-2510 GCA_031364935.1 Candidatus Eiseniibacteriota bacterium | reverse complement strand
CGCGCGGCGGCTCCGCGCACGCGCCGCGCCAAGGCTCGCACCATGAAGCCGGCCGCACGCGCCCGGAGGGGCACAGCCAAGAAGAAGTGAGCGACACGCGCGATGAGGTCAAACGCCGCTTCGGACCCGCCGCCGAGAAGTACGTTCAGTCGCCGCACCACGCGCAGGGGGAGAGCCTCGATCGTCTGATCGAGCTGCTCCGCCCCGACCCCGCGTGGCGCGTCCTGGACGTGGCCACCGGCGGCGGCCACACGGCATTGGCGCTGGCCCGCCACGTTCGCGAAGTGGTCGCCACCGACATCACCGCGCCCATGCTGCAAGCGGCCGAGCGCTTCATCCGCGCGCAGGGCGTGACGAACGTTCGCTTTCAAGAGGCGGATGCGGGCGCGCTCCCTTTCGAGGCGGACTCGTTCGAGCTAGTCACCTGCCGCATCGCCCCGCACCACTTTCCCGACTGCGCCGCGTTCGTGCGTGAATCGGCGCGCGTCACGCGACCCGGGGGCCTGATCGCCGTCATCGACAACGTGGTGCCCGAGGACCACGGTGCCGATTCCTTCGTCAATTCCTTCGAGAAGATCCGCGATCCCAGCCACAACCGGGCCTACACCGAGCGCGAGTGGAAGGAGTTTTTCCGGGCGGCCGGGCTATCGATCGAGCACGCGGAGCGATTCCGCAAGTCGCGCGACTACGCGCGGTGGATCTCGATGATGCCGGTGGAGGCTGCCACCGAGAAGCGGCTCCGCGAGATGCTGCTCCACGCGGAGGGACAAGCGCGCGCGTACCTCGAGCCGGAGGGGGAAGGGGATTCGCTTCAGTTCTACTTGGCGGAGATACTGCTCATCGGGCGGCGCGCAGCCACTTGACGTACGCCCACAGCGCGTCCAAATCGCCCGGCTCCAGCTTTCCGCGGTAGGCCGGCATCCGCAGCACCGCGCGCCCCAGGAAAAATCGCGCCACCGAATTCGATTTGAAGCGCGCGCTCACGCCGCGCTCCACCCACTCGCGGAACTCGGCCTCGCTCTGCACCAGGTCCCAAAAATCTGCCCCGTCCCAAGGCGGCACGTAGCCCTTGAGCGATCCTGGATTGGGCCGCGCGTAGCGCCCTCCCGCTCCATGGCAGCCGACGCAGCCCAACGCTTCGGCGCGATCGCGCCCGGCCTGCGTCAGGGAATCCGGCGGTGGGGGCTCGCCCGCGGCCGCGAGCACGAACGCGACGAGATCGTCGATCTGTCCCTTCGAAAGCCGCGAGCCAAATGCGGGCATGCGGAGCGTGCCCTTGTCGCGCTCCTGCTTCCACGTTTCGCTCTGTGCTCTCTTGGGTGTGACGCCGTCCTCGATCCACTCGCGCACTTCCGCGGGATTCGAGGCGTACATCATCAGCGTGCCTTCATAGTTGGGAACCGTGCGGTCGGCGCGTCCGGGATTGGCGGCGCCCCGCGTCCCTTCGGGGCCGTGGCAGGCGAAGCAGCCGTTCGCCTCGGCCAGGCGCCGTCCGCGCTCTACGGGTGTCAGGTGAGGGCGGAAAACAAATGTGGCCACGATCAGACCGGCAATGCCGGCGACCACGGCCACGATCAGAAAAGTTCTCAGCGGAGCAGTACTACTTGGAGGCGATGGCCGGCATGGCTTCGGCCGACAGGACGTCGATCGTCTTCACGCCGTTCTTGACGTGGATCGGGCCGTTGACCTTGACCCTCTTTCCGGCCAGATCCTTCGCCTTGTTGTAGGCGTCGGGATTCGCGTGATCCATGGTGAGGAGATAGAGATCTCCAGCCGGCGTGAGAACGCCCATTGGCATGCCGCCCGCGATGCACTTGGCCGCGCAGTCGGCGTGCTTCTCGCCCTTAGCGCTTTGCGCCACGTAGCAGCCCATATCCACCAGCTCGCCGACCGTCGCAGTCGCTTTGGCCGCGCCGTGATCTTGGGCGCCCGCCGCGAAGCCCGTCGAGAAGTACACCAGGGACGCGATCGCCGCCAGCACTACCGCCATTCGCTTCATACGATTCCTCCTCCTGAGTGACCCATATCCTACCCGCATCATAGACTACCCCGCATGCGGGTTTCAGGCTCAGTTGTGACCCTATCTTCCGACAGCGACAAATTAAGCTCCTCGTCCGATAACACCGCCCTGCGGGGCAGGATCTGCGACATGTCGTGCTTGAAGAAAATGTGCGTCAGGTGGTCCAGACCCACCTCGATCTGCTTCCGGAACCCGACCATCTTGACGAGATAGGCGCCGGCCCATAAGAGCCACGCCAGCTTGCCCGACATCGGGATGCCGAACAGCTCGAGCACCGAGGAGTGCTTCCCCAGCGAGATGATGTAGCCGACGTCCTGGAATTCGAACCGCTCGGGCGGCTTGCCCAGCGGGCGGCGGCCGAGCTGGCGGCCTACGTAGCTCCCCATGGCGATTCCGGTCTGCGAGAGCGCGGGCTGCATCGTGCCGTCCGGCCGCCGGGAGGCGGCGCAGTCGCCCAGCACGTACACGTCCTCGATCGGCGTGCCGTCCG
>JANLXD010000273.1:0-2968 GCA_031364935.1 Candidatus Eiseniibacteriota bacterium | reverse complement strand
CGGGAGCGGCGTGGTGCAGTGCGTCGCGGTCCGCTCCGAGCTGCCCGAAGAGACCTTCGCGCGCTGCGCGGCCGTGACCCAGGAGAGCGCCGTCCGCGTCCGCGGCACGGTGCGCGAGGACAAGCGGGCGCCGAGCGGCGTCGAGCTGACGCTCACGGATCTCGAAGTGGTCTCGGAGAGCCGCGACTATCCGATCACTCCGAAGGAGCACGGCACGCCGTTCCTTCTCGACCACCGCCACCTCTGGATCCGCTCGCAGCGGCAGCACGCCATTCTCCGCATCCGCCACACGGTCGTGGACGCCTGCCGCGATTTCCTGAACCGGGACGGGTTCGTGCTGGCCGACGCCCCCATCTTCACGCCGAACGCCTGCGAGGGGACGACGACGCTCTTCGAGACGGATTACTTCGGCGAGAAGGCCTACCTCACCCAGAGCGGGCAGCTCTACAACGAGGCGACCGCGATGGCGCTGGGGAAGACGTACTGCTTCGGGCCCACGTTCCGCGCGGAGAAGTCGAAGACGCGGCGCCATCTCATCGAGTTCTGGATGGTGGAGCCCGAAGTCGCGTTCGCCACGCTGGAGGACGTGATGGACCTGATCGAGCGGTTCGTCGTCTCCGTGGTGGAGCGGGTGCTCACCGAGCGGCGGACGGAGCTGCGCGTGCTGGAGCGCGACACGGCGCCGCTGGAGCGCGTGGCGCGCCCTTTTCCGCGGATCTCCTACGATGAGGCTGCGGCCATCCTGGTCCAGAAGGGTCTTCCGTTCGAAAAGGGGACCGACTTCGGAGGCACCGACGAGACGGTTCTCACCGAGGGGTTCGACCGGCCCTTCTTCGTTCACCGGTTCCCGGCAGCGATCAAGGCGTTCTACATGAAGCGGGACCCGGCGGACGAGCGGCTCTCCCTCTCGTGCGATCTCCTCGCGCCGGAGGGATACGGCGAGATCGTCGGCGGAGGCGAGCGGGAGGACGACCTGGACCGCCTGACCGCTCGCGTGCGGGAGCACGGCCTCCCGACCGGGGCCTTTGACTGGTACCTCGATCTCCGGCGCTACGGCTCGGTGCCTCACGCGGGGTTTGGCATGGGGATCGAGCGAGCGCTCACGTGGATCTGCGGCATCGATCACGTGCGGGAAACGATCCCGTTCCCCCGGATGCTCCACCGCCTCTCGCCGTAACCCCGGCATGGGCCCGGGCGCCCGCGCACCCGCCCGCGGCGCCTGCCGTCCATCCGGCGCCTGCCCGCCCGCCGGCGTGATATAATGGCCTCGGTCGCTCCGTCCACATCCCGCTCCGCATCGTCCGGGGAGAGTCCCGTGCGCCGGTTTCTCGTTGCCCTGCTTGCCGTTCTCGCCCTGTGCCCTCCCCCGGGCCTCGCGGCTCCGCGTGCCCTGGCCGCTCTGGCTCCCGCGTCCGACGGCCGCGCGATCTACCGCATCACGCCCCCAAAGGGGATGGACCCTTCGCCGCTCTTCCGGCTGGGACTGGACCCGGCGGGACATGGGCCTGGCGCGAGCTTCGACTTCGTCCTCACGCCGGCGGATGTGGCGCGCGCCCGAGCCCTTGGCTTCGAGCCCGTTCTCCTTCCGACCCTCCGGGGCGGCCCGCTGGCCGCTCCGTCGAGCCCGCTCGCCAAGCCCGACCTGGGCCTCTACCACACCTACTCCGAGGCGGCGGCCGAGATGGCCTCCTACGCGGCCGCGCATCCGACGATCGCGCGGATGGACACCATCGGAGTGAGCCTGGAAGGGCGCCCCATCCCGGTGATCAAGATCTCGGACAACGTGGGGACGGACGAGAGCGAGCCCGAGGTCCTGGTCGTGGGCTGCCACCACGCGCGCGAGCTGATGAGCGTGGAGATCCCGCTCTACGTCATGCGGCGCCTGCTGGACGGCTACGGCACCGACCCCGTGCTCACCGCACTGGTCAACTCGCGCCAGATCTGGATCGTTCCCGTCGTGAATCCCGACGGCTACGTCTATGTCGAGCTGAATTCCGCCGGCCAGTCGAACGGCTGGTGGCGGAAAAACCGGAGGCCCAACGGGGACGGCTCGTTCGGGGTCGACCTGAACCGCAACTACGGCTTCCAGTGGGGCTACAACGACGCGGGCTCCAGCCCGTCGCCTCCGTCCGAAACCTACCGCGGCACGGGACCTTTTTCCGAGCCGGAGGCGATCGTGCTTCGCGACTTCATCGCCTCGCGGCGGTTCACGGCGTCGGCCTCCTTCCACTCCTATGGCGCCCTCGTGCTGTATCCGTGGGGGTACGATCTGGCCAACACGCCCGCACCCGATCACGCCGTCTTCGCGGCACTCGGCGACTCGATGGCCTCCCAGAACGGCTACCGCGCCGGAAACCCGAAGTCCCACGCCATCTACCTGACCAACGGCGAGATGGACGACTGGGTCTACGGGGAGAACGCGCTCAAGCCGTCCTTGTACGGGTTCACGTTCGAGGTGAACACGGCCGCCGAGGGGGGATTCGATCCGGTGGAAACGCTCATCGGCCCGACATGCGAGCTGAACTGGGGGCCGGTCCTGACGCTCTTGCGCTTCGGCGACCAGCCTCGGCGCGTGCTCTCTCCGCCCGGACCCGCGAATCCGCGCCTAGTGCCGGCCGGAGGGCGGGCCATTCTCGCCTGGAGCTACCCCGCGCCCGATCCGGCGAATCCACCCGTGCGCCACGACGTGCGGCGAATCGACCAGGTGCTCCGCGTGACGGACAACGCCGAGGCGGGACCGGCCGACTGGGACACGCTCCGCTTCGACTGGTCCGCCGCGCGGTACGCGAGCGGAGCGCGGTCGTACTACTCGGGCTCCGCCGACAATCGCATCAGCGTGCTCACGTCCCGGGCCACGCTCGACGCCGTCCTGGGGGACAGCCTCGTCGTCACCGCGTGGTGGAATCTCGAGTCGGGGTACGACTACTGGTACGCGCAGGCATCGGGCGACGGCGGCGCCACGTGGCAG
>JANLXD010000256.1:0-3768 GCA_031364935.1 Candidatus Eiseniibacteriota bacterium | reverse complement strand
GCCGACGCTCCCGCGAAATAGCTCGCCGGGATCAGGACGTTCATGTCGTCCTCGCCACTCCCCGAACCGAGGTTGTAGTCGAGGTAGACGTCCTGGTCGATCGTGGCGTCCATGTTGTAGCGGAGCGACCCTCCGGCGCTTGCAACCGCATCCTCCGAAAGGTACGCGCCCGATCCCCCCACCGTGTAAAGACGGAGCTCGTCCAGCGACAGCATATTCTTACCGCCGCCGTTCGGCTCGTTGATGTCGAGGGAGAAGGAGTAGTAATCGATTCCGCCCTGGTTCACGACCGCGAGGTCGCTCATGAGAACCGAGTGCGTCCAGATGCCAGCCTTGTCATCGTAGCTGGCGTGAGCGTTGCCGTCCGTATTCATCCCCTCCTCCTCGCCGCTGGCTTGGAAGCGAAGGAAGGGCTGGTACACGCCTGTGCCGGTCGGCTGGGTCGTGATCTGGGACCAGATCGCGCCGTCGGCTGTCGTGTAGGACGACCCGCTCGAGGTGAGGTCGATCGGCGGAAAAGCTAGAGCCGCCGAGGCGCCGAGCAGCAACGCTGCGGCGCCGATGTAAATCACTCTGCGGATCATGTTGCACCTTCTATCCATGCGCGGGCCATTCGGGGCGGGAGCCCACGTTCACCGGACTACGGGTCCGCTCGTTCGGTAAGACCCCCCCCGGGCCCGAACGTGCGGCATCGGAACAACTTGGAGGGCAAGCCGCGAGACGACCGGCTCGCCAGGCGCTGAGGGAGAAGGACGGCCCCCGCGCGGGCAAGCGCGGAAACCTCATCAGCACGCATTTATCTAGGAAGGATTGTGCCAGCCTGTTCCAATCGCTACTGCAAGAGGGCGTTTTTTTGCAGCCTCACCTGGGCGGCCAGCGGGGAGTCGGGGAACGATTCGAGGTACTGCTGGAGGTAGCCCGCCGCGCGGTCCCGCTGGCGGTTGGCGCTGGCCACCTTGGCTCCCTCCAAGAGGGCCTGGGCCGTGAAGGGGTGGCGCGGATTGTGGAGCGCCAGCTCGTCCACGGCAGCCAGCGCCTTGTCCCATTCGCCCAGGGAGAGGTTGGCTCGGAGGATGTTGAATCGAATGATCGGCGCGAAGGCCGAGGTGGAGTCCTGCGCGATCATGGTTTGATAGACGGTCACGGCGCGCCCCAGCGCCACCTTGGCGGCGTCCTTGTCCCCGCGCGCGTAGTAGCGCGTCGCGATGGTGAGCGGTGCCTCGACGGCAGCCTGGGAGCGCGGGTACTTGACCGGCAACGACTCCAGCGTCGCCTTCGCGCGGTCCCAGTCCCCCGTGCGCTCCTCCAGCATGGCCTCGCGGAAGAGCGCGATGGGAGCCAGCTCGTCGTCACTCGCGTACTTCCCCGCCACCTCGCGGTAGGCCGCCAGCGCCTCGGGCAGCCGCTTCCCGTCCTCGAGGACGACGGCCGCGTCGAGCAGCGCGCGCGCCGCGAGCGGGTGCTTGGGGTACTGCGCGGCGAAGCGCTGGAGCATCGCGATCCCCGCGCTCGGGTCCTTGTCGGACATGGCGCGGATCTTCGCGCGCGAATACTCCAGCTCGGGGCGGAGCGCTTCCAGCCGGGGATGGGAAGCCACGATCTGGTCCAGGGCGGTCACCTGCTCGAGCGCCGCCGACGCCTGGTTCTGCGCCAGGTAGATTCGGACCAGCCGCGAGCGGATCTGGGCCTCGAGCATGGGATCGAGCGGCCGCGACAGAAGGCCGCGCAGGTAGGTCGCGCCGTTCTCCAATTCCTGACGCGCGCCCGCCTCGTTTCCCTGCTCGCGGCGCACTTCAGACATCATCTCGGGAACCGACAGAAGCGCGTCCTCCTCCGACGAGCCCGGAGGCGGCGGGATGGGCTGGTAGCGCGACAGCATGCCGCGCATGCGCTCGACCGCCTCATCGGGACGCCCCATCATGCGCAGCGCCCCGATGGCGAGGAAGTCCCCCTGCCGCTGGACCATGGTGTCCCCTTCGGCGTGCTGCTGGAGCCAGCGCGAGGATTCGAGGGCGATGTCGGGCCGGCCGGCCTCCATCGCGAGCCGCGCGCTCTGCACTTCGGCCCCGGCGACCAGCCGGAGGACGTCCCGTCCCACGGCGCGGCTCCGCTCGGAAGTGCCGCGGATGTACGGGGGCTTCGACGCGGCGCGGACGCGGGCGTATTCGTCGCGCAGCCGGAGTATCGCGGTGGAATCCGGGCGGGTGCGCGAGAGACGCGTCTCGCGCTCGGCCTTCCGCGCGGCGTACGCGGTCTGCTCCACGCGGTAGCGCTCGGACTTCCGCTCGGCCACGCCGCACCCCGCGGACAGGCAGGCCGCCGCGACCAGGAGCCAGCGCAGGGGCGGGCCGGCCTTCACGCGGCCTCCAGATGCGCCTGGTAGTAGCGCGCGGCCGCGTTGTAGATGAAGAACGTGGCGAACATGCTGCACACGACGTAGATCCCGATCAGAACCCCGATGATCTCCGGCCGGATCTGCCCTACCAGGAAGTTTCCCATGACCTGGAGCACCAGAAGCACCACCGCCGCCGGAAGCGAGAGCCCGATCACGACGAGATAGGTGGGGAAGAAGTTCGAGGCCGCCACCCTGAGGCCGCTCCCGAGCGCCGAGCCGAACGAGCGCCCCGGCTGCACCGCGACCACGGGCACGAAGACGAAGAGCGTCCAGAGCGCGTAGCCGACCAGCAGGCCCAGCACCGCGATCAGCGCGGAGCCGGTGAACCCGCGTACGAGCGTGCGGATCGTCCCCTCGACCCCGCGCAGGTGGAGGAGCCACTGCCACCCCACGATGAGGGCGAGGCAAAGGAGCGCCCCCACGAAAACCGGGAGCACGGCCTGCCGGGCACGGGCGCCGGTCTCCCCTTCCGGGAAGGAGGCCGGGTCGATCGGGCGCAGGATTCGGACGATCGCGAGCGGGATCAGGATCGAGCCCGCGACCAGGAAGAGGATCGCCTCGACGTTGGTAATCAGGCTGGGCAGGAATCGATAGAACTCGGGGTAATGAAGCGGTCGGTCGCCGGCGATGCGCTCGGTGAGCCAGCCGGCGGTGGCCATTCCCGCCGGGGTGCCCAGGTTCATGGCCAGCCCCAGGACCAGAAGCTCCGCCGCGAGGATCCACGCGAACGGGGCGAACTCGTAAAAGCGGAAGCTGGCGAGCGCCTCGAGCGCCGCGGCGCGCATGGTTCGTACGTCCCGTGCCATGTTCCTCCCGATCCGTGTTGAATCGTACGACAGAACGCTGGAGACTACCCCGCAATGAATAGCGAGGGCCAGTACCTTGTCGTGCGCCACGGCGGAGCCGACGGCGAGCGCATTCCGCTCCCGCCGGACGGGCCGGGGATCATCGGCCGCTCGCGCGACAGCGCGGTGGTCCTCACCGATGCGTCGGTGTCGCGCCAGCACGCCAGGGTTTTCCTGCGTGACGGGGCCTGGTGGGTGGAGGATCTCAAGAGCAAGAACGGCACGAAGGTGAACGGCCGCCGGATCGAGGGGGCCGAGCGCCTCAAGGCCGGCGACGTCCTTTCCCTCGGGAACTTCCAGATCATCTTCTCGGCCAGCGGAAGCCAGGTCACCGCGCGGGTGGCGGACGTGGCCGGGCCCGCCACCTTGAAGGCGCTCAAGGTCGAGGAGTTCGAGACCAGCTCGGACACCCGCAGCTACGGGGCGGCGGCGCTCTCCCCCGAGCGCGTCGGAAATTTCCTCCGCGCCGTCGACAAGGTGGGACAGGCGCTCCTCGCGCACCGAACGGTGGAGGAGCTGTTCACGTTC
>JANLXD010000251.1:0-5576 GCA_031364935.1 Candidatus Eiseniibacteriota bacterium | reverse complement strand
CCCAGGGGAGCAGGTGCCGGGCGGCGTGGCGCGGGGCAAGAACGCCCTGCTCGTCGAGAAGCCGGAATCCGCCGGGGGACTCGTCTACTGGAACGGATCGGAGTACGTATGGGTGCCATGGGGCGATTGATCTCGAGTGGCGCTCTTCTGGGAGCGCTCTTCACCGGCGGGTGCCTGTTCGACGAGGGCGGCGACGCCGGCGACCGGCCGCCGGGCTTCTCCATGGATCAGCTCCGCGCCGCTCCTGAGACGCTCCGAGTCGAGGGGAAAGCGGTCACGGCGCGCGCCGAGCTGTGGCGCAATTTCATGCCGAGCGTTCCGCCCAGCGGCTCTCCGATGTTGGGCGTGGTGGATCTGATTCCCGCCGACTCGGCCGCCGGGCTGCCGGCGCTTACCGAGGCCTACGTGTGGGTGGTCAACGGATCGCGCGCGTGGGCGACGACTCTCGCGCACCAGGGGCCGGGAGCTTCCCCCAAGAGCGAGCGTTATTCCCTCCGTGGCGGGCCCGAGTGGGACCTCGGCACTCTAGTCGACGTGGTCGTGGGCCTCCGCACCAGGCCGGATCACATCGATCTCGTGCACGCCGGAAAGGTTCCGATCAACCGGGTTGATTAGATGGGCGCGTCCCGGGCGCATTCCATCATCGCGGTCCGCGAGCACCGCGCCACCGACTCCGTGGCGGAAATCACCATTCTCCTGCACGACGCCTACGCCGAGCTGGCCAGCATGGGATTCCGCTACCTCGCCACACACCAGAGCGAAGAAGTGACCGCGCGGCGCCTCAGCCGCGGCTCGCCGCTCATCGCCGAGATGGACGGCCGCATCGTGGGGACCGTGACGCTTTACGCTTCGCGTACTGACCACCAGGTCGAATGGTATCGCCGGCCGGATGTCTGCTACTTCGCGCAGTTTGGAGTGATCCCCACGCTCCAAAAGCAGGGAATCGGCGTGAGGCTGCTGCGCGCGATCGAGGATCAGGCCCGGCTGCGCGGAGCCGCTGAGCTCGCATGCGACACGGCGGAAGGCGCGGAGCACCTCCGCGCCTGGTATGCGCGCGAAGGATTCCGCCAGGTCGGCACGATGGACTGGCCGGAGACCAACTACATCAGCGTGGTGCTGTCGAAGACGCTAGTCGGGCCCGCCGAAAGGCCCTAAGGCACGGCCGTCGGCGCTTGAGAGGCGGCGGGCGCCGCGGCCCGCTCCGGCGCTTCCTTCACGTACCGGTCGAACCAATTCATCATCTCCCAGAGCGTGTGCTCGATCGATTCCTTGGCTTCGTAGCCGTGGGATTCGAGCGGGAGCATGACGAGCCGCGCGGTGCCGCCGGTGCCCACCACGGCCCGATATAAAAGGTCCGACTGGAGCGGCACGGTCCCGGGGTTCGCGTCCTCCTCGCCGTGGATCAACAGAAGCGGCTCGTTGATCTGGTTCGCGTGGAGCGTGGGGGAGAGGCGGATGTAGGACTCGGGCGCCTCGAAGAACGTGCGCCGCTCGGATTGGAAGCCGAAGGGGCGGATCGTGTGGTTGTAGGCGCCGCTCCGCGCGATCCCGGCTCGGAACAGATCCGAGTGCGCGAGCAGATTCGCCGTCATGAACCCGCCGTGGCTGTGCCCCGCGACGCCCACCCGGTTCCGGTCCGTCACGCCCATCTCCACCGCCTTGTCGATCGCGGCCTTCGCGTCGGCGACGATCTGATCGAGGTAGGTGTTGTACACGCTGTCGGGGTGCCCGATCACCGGCATCGCCACGTTGTCGAGCACGGCGTAGCCGTCGAAGAGGAAGAAGAGGGGCGACGCGCCGCTGATCGTGACAAAGCGCCGCTCGGAGCCCGACACCTGCCCGGCGGTGCCCGCGTCGGAGTATTCCAGCGGGTAGGCCCAGAGCATCGTGGGGAGCCGCGTGCCCGACTTGTACCCAGGCGGCAGGTAGAGGTTGAACGAGAGCGGCGTTCCGTCCGCGCGCTTGTAGGTCACGATGCGTTTGGTAATGGCGCGGAGCTGCGGCGTGGGATCGGTGAACCGCGTCACCGGTAGCGCGGTGGTGGCCCACTGTGCCTCGCCCGGTCCGGGCGCCGCGGCCCCCGCCTCCGGCTTCCCGATCGTGCGCACGTAGAAGTTCGGCGGATCCTGAGGACTCTCGCGCCGCGTCAGGAACCGGTTTCGCCCCGCACCATACCCAAGCCAACCCGCGAACGACTCGTAGCCGGCCTTGTCACTCCGGAAGAGCCGCTCTGCCCGCAGCATGCGCAGGTTGAAGCGGTCCAGGAACGGCCGGTCTCCGGCGGGAGACGAGCCGGGGCCCGCGAGGTAGATCCATTCGCCGTCGCGGTCGAGCACCGAGTAGCCGTTTCCGAGTGGCCGGTAGAGCGGGTTTCCCGGGTCTTTGTACTTCTCGTTCTCGCTCAGATCCCAGATGACCCGCGGCTCCACGCTCGGAGTCGCGACATCGAACGCGTACGTCTTCAACCACCGCCGCTCCCGGTCATACTCGTCGATGAGCGCCAGGCCCGAGGAGTCCGTCCAGGCGATGCCGCTGAAGCGCTCTTTCAGACGGAGCACTTCCGCGGCCTTGTCGGAAAACGGCGCTGCCCACATGAGAATCCGATCGCGATTCGGGACCTTCGTTGACGGATCGCCGCCGTCCAGCGCCTCGACGTAGACGAGCGTGGCCGGCGCGGTCGGTCTCCATCCGTAGGAGCGCGGGCCGGTGGGCTCTCCCTGGATGGGTATCTGATCCGCGAGCGGCAGGCTCGCGAGCGTCTTCTCCAAATGACCGTCCCGGTCCCAGATCTCCACCTCGCGCGGGAAGCGATAGAAGGGATGGAGATGCGAGTAGGGGCGGTGGATGCGCTCGACGATGAAGTGCGCGCCGTCGGGAGAAGGGATGACCGCGGCGTACAGGTCCGGCTTCGCGAACCGCGTGATCGCGCCGGTGCTCACATCCACGAGCGCGATCGAGGAGGTCATGTAGTAGTCGAACAGCTCCTCGTCGTGCGCGTTCTCCAGCACGTCGCGGCGCTCGTAGGTGCTTCCGATGCCGTGCTTGCCGGATGCCTCCTGCACGTCGGGGCCCGGCGGCACCGCCGGCGTCGGAGGCGGCGCGCCGCGATTCGGAGGCACCAGCCTCACGAGGAGGGTCTTCTGGTCCGGCATCCAGGCGTAGCCCGCTCCGAGCAATCCGTTCAGACGGACGCCGGGGATCCTCCGCGCCGAGGCCCTTGCCACGTCCAGCACCCAGAGCTCCAGGCTTTCCTTCGCGGTGTTGGTGAACGCGGCCCACTTGCCGTCCGCGCTCCACGACGGGCCTCCGATCCGAGCGCTGTCGGGGAGCGCGACGCGGCTCTCGGTGCCGTCGGCGAGGCGCTTCACCGTGAGCCCTGTCCAGTAGGCGGCGCGCTGGGGTCCGTTCGTGACCGGGTTCACCCGCAGGCCGGCCAGCTTGAGCTTGGGCTCCGCGAGATCGGCGAGAGTCGGGTAGCCGTCCTTGGGCGCGATCAGCAGGACGTCGCGCGCCGGGCTCAGCCAGACGGTCGGGAGCGGCGGCGCCTCGAGGATCCGGACCACCGCGTCGGAGGGCTTGTGGTAGTAGGACTCTTGGGCCGCCGCGAGCCCGGCTGCCACCAGCAGCCCCCCCACTACCAGTCCCGCAAGCGGCAGTCCCACCCGAGGCAAACGCCCCGCGCCGGTCATGACTTCTTCCGGGCGATGAGGGCGATGTTGTTCGCGAAGTCGCACCCCAGTATTTTCCGCTTCACGTAGCCCACGATCAAGGACCGTGCGGCCGCGATCGGTCCCTCGTGCTCCGGCCCCAGCACCACGCGGAACCCCTGCGCCTCCATCCCTTCGCAGACGAAGTACGCCCACAGATCGGGCAGGTTGTAGGTGTGCACGTGGGTCATGTCCCAGCTACGTGGGTCGGGGATGTACAAGGCGTTGGGCGTCTGGAGCACCAGGGTGCCTCCGGGGGAGAGGAGGCCGGTCATCCGCTGGAGGAGCGCGACGCCGTCCTCGAGCGGGAGGTGCTCCAGCGTGTCGAGGCAAACGATGGCGCCGTAGGGGCGCGTGACCTCCCCGAGATCGCGGTAGGTGTAGCGCCCCTCGGCGCCGATGTCCTGCGTGTGGTACTCGCCGCGGAATCCCGCCGCCTGGAGCTTTCGCATGACGCGGAGGTCTCCGGCGCCCACGTCCAAGAGAGAAGAGGCGGCGCGCACGGCGTCGAAGTAGACCCGCTCGATGTCGCACAGCCCGTCCGTCTCCCACCACCGGCGCACCGGAAACTCGAGACGGGAGCGCCGGAGCAGCTCCTTCCGCTTCCAGTAGGTCTGATACGCCGGGTGGCCGGACATGGGTGGCGCGCTACTCTTTCAAGACTTTCGCGAACTCCTCGGTGAGCGCAGGCACCACCTGGTAAAGATCCCCGACGATGCCGTACGAGGCGACCTTGAAGATGGGGGCTTCCTTGTCCTTGTTGATCGCGACGATCGTGCGCGACGAGGACATTCCCGCGAGGTGCTGGATGGCGCCCGAGATCCCGATGGCGAAGTAGAGCGTGGGGTTCACCACTTTCCCGGTTTGGCCGACCTGGTAGCTGTGGTCGATCCAGCCGGCGTCCACCGCGGCGCGCGAGGCGCCCAGGGTGGCGCCGAGCACCTTGGTGAGCTTCCGGAGCAACTCGAAATTCTCGGGCCCACCCATGGCGCGCCCGCCGCTCACGATGATGTTTGCCTCTGTCAGGTCGGCCACGCCTCCCTCGGTCGCCTCGAACGCGGTGACTCGGGCGCGCACGCGGACGTCGCCGAGCGCGATCTTCTCCACGGCGGCGCTCCGGCCGGCTTCCGCCTCGGTTGGCTTATAGGTGTTCGGCCGCACCGACGCGATCTGGGGACGCGCTCGGCCAAAGGCCACCTGGGCAAACGCCTTGCCCGCGAAGACCGGCCGCCGCGCGATCAGCCCGCCGTCCTTCCATTCGAATCCCACGCAGTCGGATGCGACTCCCGCGCCCAGGCGCGCCGCGGCGCGCGGGGCCAGGTCCTTGCCCTGGCCGTTCGCGCCGAAGAAGAGCACTTCGGGGCCGAGCGCCTCGACCGCGCGCTTCACCGCCTCGGCGTACGCCTCGGGCGCATAGCGCTCGAGGGAGGCGCCCTCGACGTGGACGACGCGGTCGGCGCCGTGCCGCGCCAGACGCTCGGCCTCGCCCGCGTTCACGGGCCCGATCACAACGGCACCCACCGCGCCCACCGAGCCGCCCGCGGCGGCGGCCAACCGGCGCGCCTCGGCCAGCATCTCGAGCGCGATCTTCCGAACCGCGCCGCCCTTCGTCTCCGCGACGACCGCGACTTTGACCGGAGCGGCCACTAGATCACCTTCGCTTCTTCTCGCAGCAGGCGAACCAGCTCGCGCGCGGTGTCGGCCGGCTCGCCCTCGAGAATTTTCCCAGCCGAGCGCGTCGGTGGAAGGGAGAATTCCACGAAGCGCACGCCGGCCGCGTCGGGACCGACGGTCGCGGGCTCCACGCCCAGGTCCGCGAGTCCCCACTCGGGGATGGTCTTCTTCTTCACGGCCATGATCCCCTTGAGC
>JANLXD010000235.1:0-3701 GCA_031364935.1 Candidatus Eiseniibacteriota bacterium | reverse complement strand
GGGGAGGAAGGAGACGACCGGGATCCAGGAGAGCTCGGCCGCGGGATTCACCGGATTCCGCGCGTGCTCGATCACGACCGCGAGGAGCGCTAAGTACGTGAAGCGGTCACCGAACACCGAGACCAGCTGGCCGATCCAGAGCGCCCGGAAGCTCCCGCTCCGAAAGAGGCGGAGCGACGCGGCGCTCGCCATCACACCGGGGAGAGGGTCTCGGGAATCGGGCGCCCGGCGTCTCTCTCGGCGTCCCGCGCCGGCCCGGGCAGCACCGAGTAGTAGATCCGCTCCAGCTCCTCGGCCACGCGACCCCAGCCGTATCCGGCCGCGGTGCGGGCGCCCGCGGACCCCAGACGCGCGCGCAGCGCCGGGTCGCCCAGGAGGAGCGCGAGCGCGCGCGCCAGCGCGGCGGGATCGCGCGGGGGAACCAGGAGCCCCTCCGATCCGTTCGTGAGCACGGTGCGGTAGCCCGGGATGTCGCTCGCGACCACGGGAACGCCCAACGCCATGGCCTCGAGGAGCACCAGGCCAAAGCTCTCCGACCCGCGCGCGGGCGAGCAGAAGACGTCGGCGGTCGCGTAGTACTGGGGCAGGCTCGAATGCGGCACCTGGCCCTCGAACGCCACGCGCCCCGGGATTCGGTCGTGGGCGAGCCGCGTGAGAAGGGGGCGCAGCCGGCCGTCGCCAACCAGGATCAACCGGAAGTGAAGTCCTTCGTCCGCGAGCCGCCCGCAGGCCTCGATCAGCTCGGGCAGACCCTTCCGCGGATCGAAGCGCCCCACATAGAGGATATTCGGGATCGATCCGGCGTATCGCTCGAGCGGCGCCACGCCCGGGCGAAAGCGGGCCACGTCCACACCGTTCGGCACGATCGAGATCGGGCCGGGGAAATTCCGGAGCACCTCCGCGCGGGCCGCCTCGGAGACGGCGATGACGTGGTCGAGCTGACGGTAGTAGGGATTCAGGATCGAGCGGAAGAGCCGGAACACGAAATTCGAATCGGAGACGGAGTGGAACGTGCCGACCACGGGCTGGCGCGCGGCACGGATCGCGAGCATCGGGAGGCTGGGGGAAAGGGGACAGTGCACGTGCACGACGTCGTAGGCGCCGCGGGCCAGCTCTCGGCGCATCGCTCCCATGAGGCCCAGCCCCAGCGTGATGTTGTTGTCGGCGCCGTTATAGAGAAGCGTGAAATTCCGTCCCACCCGCACGACGCCGGGCTCGTCTCCGTTCCGGCGCCCGTGCACGGACGTGATGACGGTGACGTGATGGCCGCGGGCGCGGAGCGCCGCCGTCGTCCCCTCGACGTGCTCGGTGACGCCGCCCACCGCGGGGTGGTACGCCTGGGTGACGACGGCGATCCTAAGCCGCGTCATACGCAGCCGTATCCCGCGCAGCCGTATCCCGCGCAGCCGTATCGAAGAACGGGCGGAAGATGCACCACTGGGCCACGTGCGCCGCGATGTTCCGCTCCTGTGCGGCCGCCACGCATCCGGTGAGCCGCGAGAGGTCGCGCTCCAGCGAGAGGGCCGGGTCCGGTGCGTCGGCGCCGTCGATGGAGATCCAGAGCAGTTCTCCGCGCCGCGACGAGTGCGCGTGCAATAGCGGCGCTTCCGAGCGCCGCGCGAGGAGGGCGGGACCGGCGGGGAACGGAACGTGGCGGCCGAAGAAGCGGGCGCTGACGCCCCGCCTGTAGACGTCGCCGTCGACCAGGAGGACGACCAGTCCTCCGCGCTTCAGCGTCTCGAGCAGCGGCACGAAGCCGTCGTCCGGCGTGCTCACGGAGATCCCCGATTCCTCCTTGAGCGCGCGGGCCGCGCCGGAGAAAAGGGGATGGAGCTGCGTTCCCGTGACGACGTGCACGCGAAAGCCCAGACGCGCGAGCGCGAGCCCGCCCAGCTCCCAGTTGCCCAGGTGCGGCGCGGCGATGATCGCGCCGCGGCCGCGGGCGGCGGCGGCATAGAGGATCTCCATCCCCTGAAATCGAAACGTGCCGTCCCACGCCGCGCGGACCAGCCGGCGCTGGGCGAGGAATTCGATGAAGAAGCGGTGGTAGCTCCGGAAGACGGAGCGGGCGATGCGGTCGCGATCGGCGGGCCGCGCGAGATGCGGATGGCCGGAGCGCCCGATCACTTCCAGATTCGAGAGAACGGCCGCGCGCCGTCGCGGGCTGAACCGGTACTCGACGGCGGCGATCAGCGCGGCGAGAGCGCGTCCCGCACGCGGCGGTATCCGGGGTGCCACGCCCAGCGCGGCCAGGAAGAGAGCGCGGGAGAGCACGGACGGTTTCCGGGAGGCGTCGACATCGAGGCGTGACACCGCCGCAAACTACAGGAGGGTGAAACGGGGTGTCAAGGCAACCCCCCTACTGGGTCGTTTGGAGCGAAGCGAGAGGCGACCGGTGAAACGGTTTGACTTGGAGCGTCCCGGCTCTCTAGAGTGGCGGCGCTTCCGAATCCATGAGTGGCGGTTCCGAGCCCAGGAGCTGCGTCAAAACGCGCGCGGTCAGGACGACGTTTTGGGATCGCTCGCGGCCGGCTCGAACAGCGAGTCGGCGGTTTCGACGCCGTGCAGACAGGGGCAGGGTTGGCCCCGCTTGGCGTTCGGGCAGGTGGCGACCACTCGATTGTCGCGCCGGCAGTAGACTTCCGCGGAGAGTCGGGCCAGGAACCAGGGTGCGGGGGAGTTCACGGTGCGTTTCATGATTGCTCCTAGGCTCACGGCGGAGCCGGCTCCGGGTGACCGGCGGCCGTCGGAGGCTGCCGGGGACCATCCCACTGCTTTGGGAGTTGCATGAGATGTGCCATCAGCTTGTGGGGGGGCGGGTGAGCCATGGCTAGCCAGAAGCTGGTGCGGTGCGAGCTGAAGAAGTCGGGGAACGAAGCGGGCACGGTCCGCTACGTACCGCTCGAGATCTTCGGTCTCTGGGAATTCCTGATGCGGAACAAGCACCGCTTCGAGGTTGACGGGAGCGTGGCGTCACTCTGGATCGACGTCGATGAGAACCCGGAAGTGGCCTACGGCGAAAACCAATACGAGCGGGTGACGGAAGTGACCCTGCTTCGCTACTCGGAGTCGGACGGCATGTTCAGCAAGGTGAATCGCTATTTTCCGACCCGGGAGTGTCCGGAGCTAAAAAATCTGCTGCTCCGCCACTATGTTTCGGTCCACGAAGCGGGCAGTCCCGGCCTCCAATTCCGCGAACGACAGGGGGTCTGGATCCGCCGGGAAGCGCGGGTCGGCTGACCTTGTAGGTCCTTCTGGAATCGTGCGATCCGCACGGCTCCCTCTCCGCGTCGCACGCTTCTCCGAACCGCTTCGACAACCCTCGACAGCTAGGGGTGGCACGGCTCGTGCAACCCACCCGGCACGGCAGGCGCCCCGACACACGCGGGCCCGCGCCGCGAAACCCAACGACGACAAAACCAATCGGGAGCCCACCATGGTCGTGGTCAGCTATTCGGGACGCGAGATCAACGCGAAGATCGTCTATTACGGCCCCGGTCTCTCCGGTAAGACGACGAACCTCGAGAAGATCTATGACAGCGTGCCGGAATCCAATCGCGGCCGCATGGTCTCCATGAAGACGCAGACCGACCGCACGCTCTTCTTCGACCTCCTCCCGCTCGATCTGGGAGAGCTGTCGGGGATGAAGACGCGGTTCCTCCTCTATACGGTCCCGGGCCAGGTCTACTACAACGCGACGC
>JANLXD010000205.1:0-6936 GCA_031364935.1 Candidatus Eiseniibacteriota bacterium | reverse complement strand
ACCTCGCGCGCGTGCGTTAACACGCCGCGCGCGGGTCTCGACGGCCGCCCTATCCCCACTGTTGTGGCAGAGGGCCGGAATGGACGGACTAGTCCCCAAAGACCGACCAGATCTCGAGAGCCGTGAAATCTCCGAGGAGACGGACGCGACGCCGTCCGTCTCCACCGGGGAAGAACAACGCGCTCAAGAGCTAGGCGATCTCTATTTCGCCGCGGACAACTATGCCGTCGCGCTGGAGTACTACCGCCGCGCCTTGGACGCGGAAGCGCGCAACGGCTCGACCGATCGCGACGGCCTCTTCCGGCTGGGCGCGCGGATCGTGGACTGCCTCCGTTATCGGGGCGATCTGGACGAAGCCGTCGACGCCCTGCACGACCTTCACGACCGCCTCCGCCCGCACGTCACGCCCGAGCAGATCGGCCGGCTGGCCGGCAGCCTCGGGATTCTTCTCTTCGATCGCGGCCGCTACCGCGCCGCGCAGCGGGCCTCGGCCCTGGCGTACCGGCTCCTCCGCGAGACCACCCTGAATTTCGACATCGGGCGCGCGGAGATGACGCTGGGCTGGATCGCGCTCCGCACCGGAAGCTGGTCCTCGTCGCGCGACTACTTCGAAAGCGCGATCGCGACCTACCGTCGCGCCGATTTTCAGGCCGGCATGGCCTCCGCGTACAACAGCCTCGCCCTGGTCCACAAGAACCAGTGCCGCTTCAAGGAGGCCGCGCGCTTCCTGGAGCAGGCGCTCCGGATCGCCGAGCGCGCCGGGCTTTATCAGGACTCCGGCACCTACCTCCATAACCTCGGGATCGTCCACGACAAGATGGGCGAGTGGGACCTGGCCGAAGAGCATTACCGCCGCGCGCTTCAGATCTACACCGAGACCGGCTTCGCGCCCGGGAAGGCGCGCTCCCTGAATTGCCTGGGTATCCTGCGCCGCAAGCGCCGCGACTACGGCACTGCGGAGGGTCTCATCCGCGATGCCCTCGCGATCGCGACCGAGCGCGCCTGCCGTCGCGAGGTGGTGCTGGCCCGCGAGGCCCTGGGCGATCTCCTGGCCGACCTGGGCCGGATGGAAGAAGCCCGCGCCGAATACGAGACCGCGCTGGTGCTCGCGGATCAGCTCGCCACCGACTCGGACTTGCAAGTAGAGCTGTGGCGGCGAATCGGCGACGCCCAGCTCCGGATGGGCGAGATGGACGCGGCGCGGCGGAGCGGCGAGCGCGCGCTCGCAATCGCGCGGCGCCTGGGCGACCGGATCGAAGAGGCGTGCTCGCTCCGTCTCCTCGGACTCCGGGCAGCCGAAGCGGGTGAATGGGAGGAGGCGCGCGGCTTTGTGGAGGAGGCGACGCGGATCCTCTCGGGCATCGGAAAGCGCTACGAGCTGGCCAAGCTGAATCTGGCGATCGGGATCGTCTGGAGAAAGCGCGGCCGGAAGGGCCGCTCGCGCGGCGTCCTCGACGAGTCGGTCGCGTTCCTGCGCCGGGCGGTAGCCGGATTCGAAAGCCTGGCGCTTCAGGTGCACGCGGCCCGCGCGCTGCTCGAGCTGTCGCGGAGCGAGCTGAGCCGCGGGCTCATGGACGACGCCGTCATCCATGTCGATACCGCGACGTCGCTCCTCACTCCCGAGGACGATCCCGTCCTCGCGAGGGAGATCGAGGAGTTCCGGAAGGAGATCGAGCAGGGCCTGATCGACGGCTCTTCGGCCCAAAGCAACGAATTCGCCGCCTTCGACGAAATCCGTAGCTCCCTCCGAAGCGGCGACGCCGAATCGGCCGTCCAGGAGATACTCTCGATCGTGGCCCGCCGCACCGGCGCGAGCCGCGGACTCGTGGCCGCGCCCGCCCTCGCGGGCGGCATCGAAGCCGTCGCCGCGGTCGGCATGGCCAACCGCGTGGCCCACGACCTGATCCGCGAGCTGGAGCGGCGGATCGGCCCGGCGCGGATGGCTTCGGCCCCCGTGGTCACCAGCCGAGCCGGCTCCGACGAGCGGTTCCGCGACCTTCCGGCCACCTTCCACATCGGGCCGCGCACCACGGTGGCGATCATCCCGCTCACCCTCCCCTCGGGTCTTCCCGGCTATCTCTATCTCGACCGTCCGGAAGAGGGCCCCCAGGGAGCGTTCAAGCAGCGCGAGATCAATCTGATCGCGGTTTTGGCGAATTACGTGGCCGTGGCCATCCTCGAGATGCAGCGGCAGCGGCTCGCGAACGAGAACAACGCCCTCCGTGGACAGCTGCTCGGCTCGGCCAAGGATCACGGCATCGTGACGCGCAGCCCGGAACTGCTCGAGATTCTCTCGCTTCTCGGGCGGGTCGGCCCCACCGACGCGACCATCCTGATCGAGGGCGAGACCGGCAGCGGCAAGGGTCTCCTGGCGCGGGCCATCCACGCCTCCAGCGCCCGAAGCACCAAGTCGCTGATCCAGGTGAACTGCGCGGCGCTTCCCGAGCACCTTCTCGAGAGCGAGCTGTTCGGCCACGTCCAGGGAGCCTTCACGGGGGCCGTCCGGGACAAGTCGGGCCTCTTCGTCGAGGCGAACGGCGGGACGCTGTTCCTGGACGAAGTGGACAAGACCACGATCACGATCCAGGGGAAGCTGCTCCAAGTGCTGGACAACCGCGAAGTGCGCCCGGTGGGCGGCAACCGCTCCACGAAAGTGGACGTCCGCGTGCTCTGCGCCACCAACGTGAACCTGCGCGCGCGCATCGCGAAGGGAGAGTTCCTCGAGGACCTGTACTACCGCCTCAACGACATTTGCTTCCGCGTGCCGCCGCTCCGCGAGCGGCCCGAGGACGTTCCGCTCCTGATCGAGCACTACGTGCGGCACTTCGCGGGAGAGATGGGAAAGGCCATCCCCGGCGTCGACCCCGAGCTGGTGAGCACCTTCGCGTCGCTCCCGTGGCGTGGGAACGTGCGCGAGCTGGAGAAGATCGTGAAGCGGATGGTCGTCATGGCGAACGAGGGCGAGACGCTGAACCTTCGCCTCGTCCCGCGCGAAATCTTGCGAAAGGAAGACGACTCGGCCGACGGTCCCGCCACGCTCCGCTCGGAGGTCGCCAAGGTCGAGCGGCGCGTGATCTCTCTGGCCCTGGAGCGTCACAACTGGAACAAGCTGCAGGCCGCCCGCGAGCTGAGCCTCTCCTACCCGACGCTTCTGCAGAAGATCAAGCTTCTCCACCTGGACCGGCGCGGCACCACCCGGCAAAAGGCTTAAGTTTTCGCTATAAACGAATTTAATAGTCGCAAGTTTCGTATTGCTCGCTACTTGCGCCATACACCCATCCACGCGTGTTAAATCACTCTCAAATTCCCTTCTAGTCGGGCGCGTTCGGCGCTTCGCGTCTCGGGATCATCGCGCCACTAATACTAACTAGCACAGTAGGTTATAGAATCTATCCACTTGGGGCGGAAAATGCCCAGCCTGGCACGACGACTGCATTTGCATGGTGATCGGAGGGGGGGACCTCCAAAGAGCCCTTAGGTCGAGCCAGCGTTTGACCATGGACTAGTCGCCAGACCGGACACCGGCTCCGGTGGACGTGATGTAGCCCGAAATGAGCTGGCACGACCGGGGCTCAATTTTTTTGCCTCGAACGTCCGCAGGTTGCCGTCGACGTCCGCCCTGAAACTCCGCAAGTCGCTGTCGCACGCCAGTCACACTGTACTCGGAATCCCGCCGAACAAGCCTCCCGCCGCGAAACACGCTCGACTATAACCAATTGCAGGCGTAGATTTTGCGCGAGCGCACCGCGCGCGGCGCGCCCTGGCATATCGATTGCCTTTCTAGTGTGCGGCAAATGGCGCCGCGACGCGGCGTTCCTGGCGATACATCAATGCTCTGAGTAGGAGGTGGCTATTGGCTCGCACTTGGCTCCTGGCGCTCGCGCTCGCGACCGTCGCCCTGACGGCAGGCTGCAAGAACGAGGATCGAATCGTTTCCGTGAACAGCGCTCCGTTTCGGGTGGAGGGCGTTTACAGCGTGACGGGGGACCAGGAGGTTTCGGTTTACTGGCGTGAGAACCAGGAAACCGACATCGACCACTACAAGGTCTATAGGAACAACGCGCCGACCGGCAACTTCACTCTGCGGGGCACGGCCAACAGCCCACCGTTCGTCGACACTCAGGTCACCAACGGCGTCACCTACTACTACGCCGTGTCCGCGGTGGATCAGTCGGGGCAGGAAAGCGCGGACCTGAGCTTTGAAAACGTATTCGACACGCCGCGGCCCGAAGGGGGTCCGGAAACGCTGACCAACGCGAACACGACTCCGGCGACCAGCGGATGGGACTTCTCGGCCATGACGCGCCGCCCCTCGACCGACGTTTTGACGGATATCTATTACGATGCCGCCACCGGCTACCTCATCTACGCGGTGAACGGCGTGAAGATCCAGGACGCCGGATACGTCGCGCTCGTCGACGTGGACTACGCGCCGAACGACACCGGTTGGTCCAGCGACGGAATCGTCGAGGCCATTCCCGGCCACAGCTACATCCTCCTCACGCCGGAAGGCCACTACGCCAAGTTCGAGGTCGTCTCCCGCGCGACGGCGAACATCGTGATCGACTGGGCGTATCAGGTCGACCCGGACAACCGCGAGCTGGCGCCGAAGCTGGCGAGAAAGCCGTGAGATCCGCTCTCCCGATCGACCGCCTGTTCGTGGCGAGCGTCGCGGCCCTTCTCATGGCCGCGGCGCTCCCGGGGACTTCCCGCGCGGCCGTCCAGGTAGATGCTTCTGTCGAGTTTGAGCAGGCCGCCCGCGTGGGCCGGGCCGACGTCGAGGTCTGGACCAACAAGGAAGAGGGCGGCGTCTACCGGCAGGGAGAGCCGATGCGAGTCTTTTTCCGGACGAGCACCGACGCGTTCGTCCTGATCTACAACATCGACACCGAGGGCTACATCCACCTCGTCTATCCGTACGGCCCTGACGATCCGGACCGCGTGGAGGGCGGCGTCACGCACCAGGTGCCTTCGCGCAACGACCCCTACGAGCTGGTGGCCGACGGACCCACCGGCATCGAGTACGTGGTGGCGATCGCCTCGCCGTTTCCCTTCCGGGATCTCCCGTGGTACCTGACGGGCGGGACCGAGGCGACGCGATCCGAGTACGACGACGACGGTGACGATTCGGGAGTCATCGTGGGCGATCCCTACGTCGGCATGGACCGCGTGGTCCGGCGCGTCGTGCCGCCGGGGCGCGAGGACGACGTCGCGACGGACGACACCTTCTTCTATATCGAGCGAAAGGTCGACTACCCGAGATATGTGTGCGCCGACTGCCACTCCTACGGCGGTTGGTACGACCCCTATGGGGACATCTGCTCCGTGGTCGACGTTCGAATCGACGCCACGTGGGCGCGGTTCCGGCCCCTGCGCTCACGGGTGATCCGGCCGCGCTACTTCTACATGGTCCGCTCCACGGCCCCGAACCGGTATCGGCAGTGGAAGGAGCGCTGGTCATCGGTCGACGGCCGGACCACGCTGCGCACGCGATTCCAGGTGGACGGACAGGACAAGTTCCGCTCGCGCCGGGACGCCGTGCAGCGGCGTACGCCGCAGGAGTTCCGGAATCTCCGGCGGCCGCGCGCCGGCGGCACGTGGAGCACGCCGGACCAGGTGCTGCGCCGCAGGGCCCGCGAGGACGTCCGCACGCGCGATCAGAGCGGAGCGGCCGATCGCGACCAGGCGCGCCAGCGTCGCGACCGGACCGGCTCGCCCGATCGGGCACAGCCGCAGCGGCAGCGCGACATGCGCGACGACGGCCGCGCGCGGCGCGACGAGGCCAGGCGGGAGGAAGTGCGCCAGCGGTCTGAGACCCGCCAGCGCGAGATTCAGGAACGGAGCCAGCGCCGGCAGGACGAGGAGCGTCAGATCCGCGAGCGCCGGCAGGAAGAGCGGCGGCCGGATGCGCGCGAGCGCCGGCAGGAAGAGCGACGGCCGGATGCGCGCGAGCGCCGGCAGGAAGAGCGTCGGCCGGACGCGCGCGAGCGGCGCCAGGAAGAGCGGCGCCAGATCGAGGAGCGCCGGCAAGAGCGTCGGCCCGACCCGCCGGAAGAGAAACGGGAAGAGCGTCCTCGTTCCGAGACCCGCGAGACCCCCAGGCCCCCCAAGTCCGACGACCGGCCGCCCCCGTCCGACGACCGCGGCTCCCGAGGGCGCGGAAACGACGAGCGCCACCAGGATGACGGCGATCGGGGCCGAGAGCGCGGACACGACCGCGGCCGTTGATCGGTTGGTGACCCGGGTCGCTGAAGCGTTGGCGACCCGGGTCGCCGAAGCAGTGTACGACCCGGGTCGTTGACCCCTCCCGCCGCGGGACGGTACACTTGGGCGGTGCGTCTCCTCACGCTCCCGTACCTCCTAGCATTCTCGTTACTTATCGCGATCACGCCTTCCGAGGCCCGCGCGGCGCATGCCGTTCCACCCGTTCCCGTGAAGCAGGGGACGCCAGGGCCGCGCGAGGGCTTCTCTCGTGACCGGCTGATTGTTCCGCCTCCGGGGCGTGAATTCGAAGGCTCCCGCGCCCCGCTGGGCGCCAAGGCCACGATCAACGTGCTGGCGATCCGGGTGGCCTTCAGCGACACCCCGATCGACTCGTCCACCGCCTACTACAACCGCCTCCTCTTCTTCCAGAAGCAGTACTGGGAGGAGATGACCGAGGGCTCGCGCATCCTCGCGCACACGCTCCTCGACTCGGTCTTCACCCTGCCGCACCCGATGTCCTACTACGGCGACGACGACCGCTTCCAGGAGCGGCTGGTCTTCATGGTCCGCGACCTGGTCCAGCTCGCCGACTCCACGGTCGATTTCCGCCCCTACCAGAGCCTGGTCATCTTCCACGCGGGGCACGGGCAGGAGGCCGACGTCCTGGACAACAGCCGGGACCAGATCTGGTCGGCGTTCGTGACCAAGGAGGACTTCAAGACCATCCTCCCC
>JANLXD010000188.1:0-2297 GCA_031364935.1 Candidatus Eiseniibacteriota bacterium | reverse complement strand
GGCCGCCATTCGGGATTCCAGCTCCCGCAATTCCAGTTCGGCTCAGCCTCCACTGGCGGCAAGTACGTGCGGAACGTAGGCTACTACTGGGCGATCAGCGATCACCTGGACGCGACGGGCTACGCCGACTACTACCAGGATCAGAGCTGGGTCGCCCACGGCCAGACGCGCTACCACCGGCGCTACTCGTATTACGGGGACTTCAGCGGGTCCTTCCAGAGCGTGTTTGGAAGCTCCACGCCGGTGAAAAACTGGGACTTCGTGGGCAATCATTATCAGACTCTGGCGTCGAATTTTCTGCTCACCGCCCGGGCCAATCTCACGAACTCCAGCACGTACAAGACCGATCCCGCGCTAGGGAGATCCTCGCTCTCACGCGTGCAGCGAAACCTTCACTCCTTTCTGGCTCTCGACAAGTCGTGGTCGAGCGGCGCGGCGAACCTCGCCCTGGCCCGGTACCAATACCTGGATCCCCTGGAGGGCGGGCTTCGCGTGCAGCAGTCCTCGCCGCAGGCGAGGATTCGGCTGAACACGCGCCCCATCGGCCACGTGGCGCGCCGCGGCGTGCCGGCGCGTCTCGCGTGGCTCGCCTCGACGTCCTACAGCTATGACGCCCAGCTCCTCTCACAGCGCAGCGTGACCGTGAACAAGTACTCGGCGCTCAATCCCCAGCGCGATTCCCTCGTGGACGTGCGGACGGGGATGATCCACAGCGTGAGGCTTCAGGACAACCGCACCTTTCTCGGAGCCATCCGGGTCAGCCCCAACTTCAACGCGAGCGGCATCTACTATTCCCGCGACGACGCAGGGGCGCGAAACCGCGTCGGCGCGGCGTGGAGCGCCGGGGTCGGGGCCAATACCCAGATTTTCGGCACGATGGGCCGCTCCATCGGGCCGCTGCGCGCGCTCCGCCACGTCGTGACGCCGTCCGTCTCCTTCGGGTATCGACCGAGAATCCGGAATCTGACGTTCACCGACACGACCGGACTCCAGCGCTCCCGCTTCACGGGGATTTCGGGGATCGGCCTCTTTTCGGGGGAGCAGCGGTCTGTCGCCTTCGGGCTTCGGAACGACATCCACGTGAAATGGGGAAACGCGGCCAATCCCAAGGTCATCAACAATCTGATCTCGCTGAACAGCGTCGCTTCGTACAACCTCCTCGCGAAGCGCACAGGAGCGCGACCGCTCTCGGAGATCCAGAGCTCGCTCACGCTTCGGCCCATTACCCGGAGCGAGTTCTCCTTCGGCTTCGTTCACGACCCGTACACGTTCGACCTTCGCTCCATGTCGGCGTCGACCGGGTTCACCCTCCAGGGCACTTCGCGCGCGTCGGCCGACTCCATCCTCGAGATGTCCGACGAGCCGGGGGAGGCGTCCGTCCGCGAGGGGAACTACCTCGCGCCGCAGGGGCTGGTCTCCTCGAACCTTCCGTGGAACCTGAACCTCTCGGTGAGCTATCGAGGCAATCGGGATGCGCTCAATCGCTGGGTCTCGGAGGCCACGTTGAACGGCTCGACGGGGCTGAATCTCTCCCGCGGATGGCGGTTCGACTACGGCGCTCAGTACAACATGCGGTCGCGGACTCTCATCGCACAGCGCTTCATCGTCAAACGCGAGTTCCACTGCTGGGAGGCTCAGTTCGTGCGAGAAATTTCCGGCACCAACAAGGAGTACTACTTCAAGATCAACGTGAAGCTCCTGCCGGAGGTGTATTACGAGCAGGGAAGTCGGGCGCTCCGCGGCTTCGGCGGCATCAACAATCTCTACTGACGAATGCGCCGCGTCCGTGGGCGAAATTAATTTGACACCCCCTGGGGTGCGGCGTACCGTGGCGCCACACCGCGGAAGGAGGTGAGGCAAGGTGAACAAGACAGAACTCGTCGCATTCGTTGCCAAGAAGGCTTCGCTCTCCGCGCGCCAGGCACGCGCGGTCGTGGACACCATTTTTTCCCCGGGTAAGGAGGGTTTGATCGCCTCCACGCTTCTTTCGGGCAAGAAGGTCCAGATCACCGGATTCGGAACCTTCGAGACCCGGAAGCGGAAAGCTCGCGAGGGCCGCAATCCCCAGACTGGCGAGCGCATCAAGATTGCCGCGTCGCGCTTCCCGGCGTTCCACGCCGGAAAGGCACTTCGCGAGCGCATCAAGAAGTAGCCCCCCCAATCGACTTCGGATGTGCCCCGGGGCGGGAGGAGGACCTCCCGCCCCGAGGTGTATCTGGGCTCGATCCGGCCATCTCGAGCCGGTCCGACGACCCGATCGGCCCCGGCTACGAGCTGCGCTTCCCGTTCGCCGCGAC
>JANLXD010000172.1:0-1851 GCA_031364935.1 Candidatus Eiseniibacteriota bacterium | reverse complement strand
CGTCACATGTTCAACTTCGCTCAGCGCTGGAAGGTCTGGCGCGTGTACGTGCCGCTTTTCATCCTGCTCTTCCTGCCCGCGCTCGCGAGGGCCGACGTGCACGCCCACGCCGGCGGGTTCATCGCGGGCCTGCTCCTGGGGCCCTGGATGCCTCCGCACCCGCGCGTCAGGCTGCTCGCGGCGGTGGACACGCTGGAGGAGGAGGACGCGCTGGACGAGGAGGAGGCTGAGTAGCCTATCCATTCGGGGTCTGATTCTGGCACCATGGCGGCCATGCGCACACTCATCGTCGTTCTCGGCCTCATGATGTTGCTCCCGCGGCCCGCGAGTGCCGCCGAGCCCGGCCCCAGCGCCGCCCTCGCCGCCCTCTCCGAAGACTACTGGCAGGGGGCCCTCGAAGCGTCCCCGACCCTCGCGACCAGCGTGGGGGATCAGCGCTACGATGACCGCCTGCCGGACATCTCGCCGTCCGGCATCGCGAAAGACGAGAAGCGGCTGAGGCGCGTGCTCGAGCGGGCGCGCGCCATCGACGAAGGGGCGCTGTCCGCCAAGGACCGGCTGACCCGCACCGCGCTGATCACCGAGGTGGAAGGGGAGCTGGCGCAGCTTCAGTGCGGCTTCCAGGACTGGACAGTGGATCCGCTGGGTGGGCCGCAGGTGGAGCTGATGAGCCTGGCCGACTACACGATCCTCGAGAGCCCCAAGGACGCCGCCAAGTACGTGAAGCGGATGCGCGCGGCCGGCCACTACCTCGACGACCATGTCGCGAACTTGAAGTCGGGGCTTGCCAAGAGCAGGACCGCGAGCCGGGACGCGGTCACGAAGACGATCGAGCAGCTCGGGCGCCTCGACGCCACTCCCACGGACAGCATGGGCGCCTGGAAGCCGGCCGGCGCCGAGCACAGCGGGTGGAAGCCGTCCCACCGGGAGCATTTCGCGCGCGATCTCCGCGCCGCCCTGGACCAATCCGTCCGCCCGGCGCTTCGCCGCTACCACGACTTCCTGCGCACGCAGGTGCTCCCGGCCGCGAGACCGCCGGAGACGGCGGGGCTGGGCTCGCTGCCGGGCGGGATCGACTGCTACAAAAGCATGATCCGCGTGCACACCTCGCTCGATAAAGATCCGCGGGAGCTCCACCAGCTTGGCCTGGACGAGGTGGCGAAGTTCCGGCGGGACCTCGCGGCGCTGGGCAGCCGGGTGTTCGGCACGACCGACATCGCCGAGATCCAGAGGCGGCTCCGCACCTCACCCGAGATGCACTTCAAGACCGCGGACGAAGTCGAGACCAAGGCGCGCGAGACGCTCGCGCGCGCGCAGGCCGCGGTGCCGCAGTGGTTCGGGAAGATCCAGCCGCGCGCGCGCTGCGAGGTGAAGGTGATGGGGATGCACGAAGCGCCCTATTCCACCATCGCCTACTACCGCCAGCCTTCGGCCGACGGCCGGCGGCCCGGCACGTACATGATCAACACGTACCTGCCCGAGACGCGGCCCCGCTACGAGGCCGAGGCCCTCGCCTTCCACGAATCGGTTCCCGGCCATCATCTCCAGATCGCGGTGGCCCAGGAGCTGACCGGCGTCCCCGAGTTCCGGAAGCACATGGGGGTGACGTCGTTCGTCGAGGGATGGGCGCTCTACACGGAGCGGCTCGCCGACGAGATGGGGTTGTACTCCAGCGACCTCGACCGGATCGGAATGCTCTCGTTCGACGCGTGGCGCTCGTGCCGGCTCGTCGTGGACACCGGAATGCACGCGGAGGGATGGAGCCGCCAGCGCGCGATCGACTACATGACCGAGAACAGCCTCCTCGCGGAAAACAACATCGTGAACGAGGTGGACCGCTATCTCACCTGG
>JANLXD010000147.1:0-4250 GCA_031364935.1 Candidatus Eiseniibacteriota bacterium | reverse complement strand
TCCCTCGAACGTCAGCGCCGAGATCGCGGTCTTCGACGTGGCGGGCCGGCTCGTCCGCACCCTGCTCGACGGGAAGTCGACCTCGGGGCCGGGCTCGGTCACCTGGGACGCGCGCGACGATCGCGGCTCCCCCGTCGTCTCCGGCGTCTACTTCGTCAAGCTCAAGACCCCGGGAAACGTCCTCACTCGAAAACTGATTCTGGCGCGCTAGCAGTCCGTGCGGCTGGCCATTCTCGGAGCGGGGAACATCGGCGTTGCGATCGCGGAGGGTTTGGTCGCGGCCGGGACGCTGCCTGCCGACGCCATCGTGCTCACGCGGTGCCGGGTGGAGCTACTGGAGCCGCTCCAGAAGCGCGGCTATCGCGTGGCTGCGAATAACCGCGAAGCGGTCCGCGGCAGCGAGACCGTCCTGGTCGCCGTCGAACCCCAGCAGATCGACGGCGTGCTGCGCGAGATCGCCTCCGACCTGAAACCCAAATCCCACATCCTGATGGGCAGTCTGTATCGAAAGAGCGGATCAGAGTAGCTCGGAGAGCGTCTCGATCCGCCAGTCTCCGGGCCGCTTGTATCCGATGAAGAACACTCCCGCGGCGCGTGAGGCCCGCGCGTCGTACTCGGAATCCCCCACGAAGCAGGCACTCTCCGGCGGCGTCTCGGACCGGCCCAGCACGTACTCGATCAGGTCCGGCTCCGGTTTCCCGTTCGGAACGAGGTCGACCCCGGCGGCCCAGTCCACGTAGGGTCGAAGCGCCGTCTGGTCCAGGAGACGCTCGACCATGCCGGTGGGGGAATTGCTCGCCACCGCCACGCGCTTCCGACGCCGCTTCAATCCCCGGAGCGTCTCGACCGCTCCCGGCTCCGCCTGGATCCACCGCGCGTAGCTCGGAAACTCCCGCGTGTAGTGGTCGATCAGGCGCTCCACACTCCAATCGGGAAAGAAGCGGTCGCGGTCCGCCGCGACGTCCTGCCCCCAGCACGCCGCGAATTCCTCGGGGGTGAGCGGCTGCTGCCCCTGCCCGGCCAGGGTGGCGTTCAGGACCCTCCGCCAGCATTCGAACGAGTCGATCAGGACGCCGTCCAGGTCGAACGCGACGAGTGCGGCCGAATCGACCAGGGGAGGACGCGCCATCGGCTCATTGTACCTGTCCTCGCCGTCTCTTAAGCTGTGGGGATGGACTTAGCGGGCGGGACCCCGATGGTCGAGTTTCCCGCCGCCAGTATTTTCATCGGGGCACTGATCGTCTGCGCCTTTGGCGCCGCTCCCTCCTCCGCCGACCCTCCGCCCGCATCCGAGATCGTCGGCGCGTCCGCCGACACGCTCACCATCCGGGACTGCGTGGCTCTCGCGCGCGAGCGCGCGCCCGCGCTGGTCGCGGTCCGCCACGATCAGCTGGCCGCCGCGTACGAATCGACCGCGGTGGCGCGCGAGCGCGGACCGGACTGGGCGGTCGTCTCGGACGCCCTGGTGGCGCCGGCTGGGTTCTACGACCCCACTGTTACGAATCTCGGCGAGTATGACCTGAAGGTGGGATTCAACTGGCCGCTGGCCGACGCCGGGAAGAGAAACCTGGCGCGCCGCCGCAGCGGGCTCGACCTTTCGGCCGCGCGTCTGCAATCGGCCCAGACGGCCCGGGACGTCGGTCTGCGCGCCGCGGAGCTGGCCGCCGATCTCCTCCGGCTTCAGGATGTCGCCGCCGCCCAGCTCGGCGCGGCGGAGTGGGCCAGCTCGCTCGGAGCCCTGGTCCGGCGCGGCGTGGTGGGAGGCGTGAGGAGCGCGGCCGATTCAGTCCGGATCGGGTTGGAGCGGGATGCCGCGTCCTCGTCCCTTCAGAGCACCCTTCAAGATTCGCGAACCGACGAGCTGGAGCTGCTGGTGCTCATCGGGCGCGGCCCCTCCGGCCACGTGGTGATCGCGCCGCCGCCGCCCGGATCGGAGCGCCCGCCGGACACGCAGGACTCCCTTCGATTGGTCGCCAGCGCCGACCGAATGCCGGAGATCGCGCTGGCCTCGGTCACGGAGGCGCGTGGGAACCTCGACCTGCTGGAGGCGCGGCTGCGGAACGCGGCGACGCTGGACCTGGCGGCGGACGCGGGGCTGGCCGGGGCCGACCTGACCAGCGCGGTTCCGCCGGACATGAAGGCCGCCGATCCCGACGCGACGCTCATGGACCGGCTGCGGCGCGACCTGGGCGCCTCGGTGGCGTTTCACTTCCGCCTGCCGGTGCTGGACCGGTCGGCGGCGCGGCACAGCCTGGCGCGGAACGAATCGCTTCGAGCCGCGAGAGCCAAGAGCGCCGCGGAGCGGGAGACGCAGCGCCGGCTGGCGCTGGATCTCCTCTCGCAGTGGCGGCATGCGTACGCGCGATTGGAGCTGGCGCGCCGGTCCCGCGAGCACGCGGAGGACGCGCTGCTCCGCGTGAAGAGCCTCTACGCGGCGGGGGCCACCACCCTGCTCGACCTTCTCGACGCCCGCCGGGTGGCTGAAGACACGCGTGAGCGCTTGGCCGAAGCGCGGCGCGACAGCCGTCTCGCGCAGATTCGGGCGGAGGATCGCCAGTGATGCGCACCTTCACAGCCGCTCTCGCCGCGGTGGCCCTGGCGTCCGCCTTGGGCGCCGCAGGCTGCCAGCGCGCGCAAACCGACGCGTCAGGAGTGCAGGCGCGCGTCCCGGTACGCATCGCCCGCGCCGAGGTACGCACCATTCAGCCCGAAGTTGTCGCCGCGGGGCAGTGGCGGGCGGCGGACTCGGTCGTGGTGATCGCGCCGTTCGCCGCCTACGTCGAGGCGCTCCGGCCCCGTCCCGGGGACTACGTGGCGCGCGGGGAGACGATCGGAGCCCTGGTCACGCGCGAGTCGCGCTCGGCGCTGCTTGGCGCGGAGATCCTGGCGCGGCAGGCCTCCGGACCCGCCGAGCGCGAAGAGGCGGCGCGCGCTCTGGCGCAGGCGCGGAGCGGCCTGGTGCGGGTGCCGCTCGTGGCGACGTCGGCGGGAACCGTGATCCGGCGCACCGCGGAGCCGGGATCGGAAGTGACCGAGGGCGCGGCGCTCCTGACCTCGGTGCCGCAAGGGATGGTCGTCTTCGAAGCGCACGTGCCGCGCAGCGTGGTCGTGCTCGTCCAACCGGGCCAGCACGCCACCGTCCGCATGGAGGGGGTGGATCTGGTGCCCGCCGTGGTGCAGCGCCGCCTCCCGGAGACCAGCGGGTCCGACCAGAACGCGCTCGTATGGCTCTCGCCGTCGCGGGTGCCGAACGGCGCCCTCGAGCGCTTCGGAACGGCGACGATCCTGACCGGCCCCGCCCACCGCGGCTTGGCCGTTCCGGACTCCGCACTGGTCGAGGACGACCTCACGGGTGAGGTCCGCGTGGCCCGCGTGGCGGGGGACATGGCGATCTGGACCCCCGTGCGCCTGGGGCAGGAGTCGGGCGGATGGCACGAGGTGCTCGACCCGGCTCTTCCGCCCGGCACCGTGGTCGTGGTGAGCGGCCAGCACGGACTCCCCGACAGCACGCGGGTCGAGATCGGTCCGTGACCGGCTTCTTCGACGTCGTCGCAAGGCAGCGCCGGGCCCTCACTCTCCTTCTCGCCTCTCTCCTCGTCCTCGCGGTCTTCGCCGTGCGGCAGCTTCCGACCTCCATCCTTCCCGAGGTCACGTTTCCCAGAATCAAGCTGGTGGCGGACAGCGGCGAGCTGCCCAGCGACGCCATGCTCCGCACGGTCACGCGGCCGCTGGAGGAATCCCTCCGCCGCGTCGCCGGCGTGGTCGAGATCCGATCCATCACCAGCCGTGGCTCCACCGAGATCAACCTCGATTGCCGGTGGAACTCGGACATGGATCTCACGCTCCAGCGGGTGCAGGCGCAGATGGAGGCCGCGCGGCCACAACTCCCCGCGGGGACGACGCTGGACGCGCGCCTCATGAGCCCTACGCTGTTTCCCGTGCTCGGCTTCTCCCTCACCTCGGACCGGGTCTCGCCGGCGCGCCTCCGGGACGCCGCGATCCTGGTCGTGAAGCCGGAGCTGTCCCGCCTCCCGGGCGTGGCCGAGGTGATTCTCCAGGGAGGGCGCCGGCTGGAGGCGCGCATCACGCTCGATCCCGTCGCGCTCGAGGGGCGCGGGCTGACGGCCTCGGGCGTGGCCGACGCGATCCGCCGCTCGGCCGTGCTCGAGCCGATCGGCCTCCTCGAGGCAAACGGGCAGCTCTACCTGGGGCTGGCCGACGGCCGTCCCGAGGATCTGGCCGCGCTCGAG